>CAZQIJ010000367.1:0-4838 GCA_964592955.1 uncultured Anaerolineaceae bacterium | reverse complement strand
CGCTGTAGCCTTCCAGCGCGTACTTGCTCGCCGCGTAGGCGCTGTTGTAGGGCAGCGAGAGCAAGCCGCCAATGGAACTGATGTTGATGATTTTGCCCTGACGGCGCTCGCGCATTTGCGGCAATACGGCCAGGGTCATGCGAACCGCCCCCAGGAAGTTTGCGTCAACCTGACCATAGAATTCGTCGAAGCTGACCTCTTCTGCCGCGCCGTACAGGTCGTAGCCGGCGTTATTAATGAGGACATCCAGGGTATAGCCTTTCTGTTGAATCTGCTGCCAGCAGACCTCAACCGAGGCGGGCTGGGTCACATCCAGGGCTACAAGCTCAATGTCGGTTACATCAGCCTGCGCCGGATTGCGGCAGGTGCCGATGACCCTGTGCCCCTGGTGCTGTAACAAACGGGCGGTTGCCAGCCCAATGCCGCGTGATGCGCCCGTGATCAGGATGGTCTGCCTCATGATACGACTCCTGTCAGCGCAGCACCCGATGGGTAGCGTGGTGAGACAGACGCGCCGGTAATGGGTGGTGCGACCGCTTCCGCAATCCCCGCCGCGCCCAGTTGCTGAAGCACAGAGGCGGCTAGCTGAGTGTCCAAGTGAACGCGGATAGAGGTTACCCGCCCCCAGCGCAGTTGCATGTGGTGGATGCCATGGTTGACGTAGGGCCGACCATCGGGCAGGTCGGCGTGTTCCGTCCACACGACGATGGCGCGTGTATCCCACGGCATGCCCTTCACGAACAGGTCGGTGATGTCCAGGCGCAGCCCTGGCAGCACGGCACCGACGCGCTGGAACCAGCGCCGCAGCATTTCAACATCCTGACGTTCGCCACCAAAGGCGTGGTCGCCGGCGAAGTGATGGCGAATGGTCGGCGAACACTGCGCCAGCACGGCCTCAAAATTGCCGCTGCTGACGTTGGCAAATGCCTGCCGAAGGATACGACGTACGATTGTGTGATACATAGAAACACCCTTTCTTCGCTTTGCTGCTGCCATCTTCAGGAATTCAAGGCTGGAATCGATTGTTCAACTCCGAACCAGCTTCAGGAGCGATGCCGCATGGAGCAGAATGCTGAACGGCACCGCCCACATAGCGATCAATACAAACGGCTGCGTGCCCATCGCCTCAACGCCTGGGTTGAGCTGGAGGACCTGGAACGATGTAGGTGCCGCCAGCAGTACGAGGGGCACCGCCCAGGTAAAATCAAGCAGGCCGAACACGTTCCAGATCAGAGCGGTGCGGCGACCCGTGGGCCGCCCCAACTGGCTGACGACCCCCAATGCCGTCAGCCCAATCAGGATGTCCATCAGCCCGGTGACCAGCCCCAGCTCCGTCGGGAAGATTGCCAGCGTCCAGGCGACGAGGAAGCTGTAGCCCAGCACGCGGTAGACCTGCACGCCGATCAGCCAGCGCTGCGGTAGGCTGTGCAGGAATCTGCGCCATGCTGGCCAGAACAGCAGCCCCAGCCCGATCACAAGGGGGATCGTAATGACGACCGTCATGGGCGGCGGCAGGCTGGCGAGGTCTTGCACAGTGGGCTGACCGCTGAACCAGACGACCGCCGCAAACCACGGAAACAGCACGACCGGTGTCACCCACCGCCACCGCCCCGCGTTTTCGCGCCAGTTGAGGACGCTCAGGAGAAGGATGACCACTGGATGAACGAGCAGCAGCAAGATCAGATTCAGGTCAAGTAGCGCATTCATTGGGAACTTTCCATTTCAGACATGTAAATCCTGACATAACGAACCGAAAGTTGGCGCGTTCATTTTCGTCTGTGCCGCGATTTACACGAACAGCAGCCCCAGCCCCAGTACGACCAGACTCACCGCTAAGATCAGTGCGCCCACCGGCACCAGCGCGATCAGGCGGCGGGGCGTGCGACCTTCCGGGGGCGCGCCTAGGAAGAACCCGGCAGAAACCAGGATCGGTGCTGCGAAGAAGCCAATCCGCACCGCCCAGTCCAGCCCCGGGGCCAGCGCAGCGACATCAATCATGAGCTGCCCGATCAGCCCCAGGATGACCAGCACCCCGGCGTGGGCGTGTCCGGCGCGGAAGTAGCTGCCCATCACGTCGCTGGTGATCACTCCGCCGCTGGAACGACGCAGTTCGGACAGCAGGAAATAGCCGCCGAACTCAATCGTCGTGATCGACAGCAGCATCAGACCCACCATCACACGTGCTTCGTTACTGATGTCCATATCTCAATCCTCCGAAATAGTCAATAAAAACATGTAAACACTGACATATAGAGTCAAGCAGAATTCGCAGTGGTGTACGGCTGAGGCCGACTAAAGACCGCTGATCTGCGTGATGGCGTCATCCAGCCAGCGCAGATACATCTGCTCATACGCCACGCCGAATTGCAGTGTGAGCGCCCAGAATACGGCATTCTGCGCCAGCGTTTCATCGTTCAGACCCATACGCTTCTTCATGTGCCCGGCTCCAAGCGCGCGGAACACGTCGAGCTTCTGCTCGTGAAGCTGGCGCTGGAAGCGCAGTTCGTCCAGCACTTCCTGAGGGTCGCGCTGGCTCGAAAAGAACAGCCGAACCAGCAGATCCTCCTTGACGGTTGGCACTTCCAGCAGCGGCTTGCTCAGCCAATTGACCAGCTCGCCGCGGCCTGCCTCGGTCAGCTCGTAGATGCGCCGCTTGAGCTTGTCATCGCTGTCGCTCTCCTCGGAAACCAGCAGACCATCGGCTTCCAGTTTGCGCAGCATGGTGTAGATCTGGCTGTGATGCGCGTGCCAGAAATGGGTGGTGGACTCATCGATGATGCTTTTGAGTTCATAACCCGTCATCGGCGCATAATTGAGCAGACCCAATAGAATGTACTGAAGCATTGTGTTTCCGTTTCAACATTCTGGACAGCGGTCAATGTGAGCGGCGTCACTGCACAGAAGAGATCATACGGCAGAAATGAAAACATGTCAATAGTGACATGTTGAAAATCGAATGAGGTCGGTGAATGGGCGCTGCGGGGGTATGGGGCTAAGACACCGCGCCCGACGCCTCCAAGGAGTCATGGTTATACTGCTGATCTCGGAATTTGCCGGGGCTGACACCGACCCATTTCTTGAAGGCTTTGCTGAATGAGTAGACGGAATCATAGCCAACGCGCTGCGCGATGCCGGTTAAAGTCTGGTGTGGGTCCCGCAGCAGACCGATCGCCAGCTGCATGCGCCATTGCGCCAGATAGGTGAGCGGTGGTTTGCCGACGACGAACTTGAAACGTGCCGCAAACGCCGATCTCGACAGTCCCACCTGCTGCGCCAGCGCCTCAATCGTCCACGCCTGCTGGGGTGTCCGGTGGATTGCCTGGAGCGCGCCCGCAATCATGGGGTCATTCAGTGCGGCGAGCCAACTCTTCTGCTGATCTGGCGAGCGCTGAATCCAGTCGCGCAACACGTAGACGAACAGCGCATCAACCAGGTGCGCTACCAACGTCTCAGCGCCGGGTGCCTCCATGCCACCCTCCGACCCAATCTGCGCGAGAATCGTCGCCAGCCAGGCCGGCGCGTTGCCCGCGCTGCCTTTGATATGAATCAGTGGCGGCAGCAGTTTGAGAAGCGGCTGCAACGTCACTTTCGCGTCTGGCTGGAACGCGCCACACAGCAGCGTCGTCGCCGTTCCTTCGCCACCATAATGGATGATCCGTTTGTTTTCGCCGCTCGCAAGCTGGCTGAACGGGATACTATCTGTTGTCGGGGCATCACGCAGGACAAGCTGCTGGACGTTGGATACCAGGATGAAATCTCCCGCTGCCAGTGCGGCTGTCAGATCGTATTCGGGGAGGTACAACCACCCGCCGCCTTTTTCGACCATATGAAACTGCGCCATATCGTCAGGAGGGGTATCCAGCAATCCCCAGGGAGATGTAAGCTCCATGCGGCAGAACAGTCGGCCCTTAAAGCGCAGCATATGCAGGACATCGCTCAGAATATCCATATTCACCCTCTTCTGGACGATTGGATAAATTTCGTGGATCGTAGCACATTGAGGCATCCGACCACAAGCCGTATCCTTGTCTTGTAATCCACAACCGTTCGGTACATCAGTCAGAATGATGGAGATAAACACATGAGGCAAACGCGACATCTTGGAGTGCTGACCTTGCTGCTGCTAACCGCCCTGGTCGGATCAGGATGGGTGGCTGGACAGGAGGACGTAGACAGCCCCCTGGGTCACTGGGTCAGCATCGCCTGCGAACTGCGACCCGGTCCGCAGTATCTGCAACGTGATTTCGTGATTGAAGAGGATCGTTGGGTGGGGGATATCACCATCTACGGTGATCCCGCGTGCAACGTCGCCACGGTACTGCTGCACATCGAGGGTCCAATTGCTTTTGGCGACCCCGTCCCGGTAGCTGATGGCGCGGTGGAAACGGATTTCTCCGGCATGCTGGTGACGTTCACGCCGCTGGTACAGGACATGGCCGACTTCCTCAACACCGCTGCGCCTGACACCTGCGGCACCGACACCTGGGAAGTGGACGTAACGCAGGATGTGACTGCGACCGGTGGCTGTGCGCTGTTTGGGCTGGAAGTGCCGTTCACGGAATACGACATCACGCTCTCGCGCGACAATTACCTGTTTGCGGGTGCGCGTCCACTGGACGGCAGTGGATTCCCGGACCCCGACAACCGGGCGACCGCGCTGCAAGTGCCGTTGATGCGCGTACCAGACGGACAGTAAAGTCCGCTTGATGGGGTCGTGCCGCCGGGCGTGGCACGGCCCCGTTATCTGCAACAAGAACGAGGAGTTGACTATGCTACAGCTAACAGGACAGATCGCCGTCATCGTGGGCGGCGGGAGTGGCGTCGTCGCAGCCTGCGCC
>CAZQIJ010000366.1:0-4862 GCA_964592955.1 uncultured Anaerolineaceae bacterium | reverse complement strand
GACCAATACATTTACGCAAGTGCCGACGAATACATTTACGCCGGTGCCCACCAACACGTTTACACCGGTGCCCACCAACACGTTTACACCGGTGCCGACGAATACATTTACGCCGCTGCCGCCGCCCACCAGCACGCCGCTGCCGCAGATTTCGGCGACGCCGAGCGACGATATCAGCATCGACAAGACGCAGACCGACGACGACACCTTCAGCATCACCATCGAGAACAATGGGCCGCCGCTGGAAAATGTGGCGCTGGTGGAAGAACTGCGCGAGGATGTCTATTTCGTCATCTCTGACCCCGGCGAACCGCTGTGCAGCGAGGCAGGCGGGGTGATCACGTGTACGCTGGGCGATATCGATACGGGCGGCTCGGCCAGCGTGGCAATCACGGTAGAGACCGAGGGCGTCGATATTGTGTCTGGACGGACGACGGTCCGCAGCGGCGGCGCGGCGGTGCAGGCCCTCACTGCGCCCTACATCACCAAGATCACAGAGCCGCCCTTTGCAGCCCCCGGCGACGCGCTGACCTACACCATCCGCCTGGTGAACCCGACCGCGCAGGCGGCGTCCAGCGTGGTGATCACAGACACGATGCCGGACGCTGTAGAGATTATCTCTGCGACGGCCAGCAGCGGCACCGTCCGCGTGAACGGGCAGGACATCCGCCTGACGTTGGGCAGCCTGCCTGCCGGTGACCGCGTGACGATCACGCTGAACGCGCGCATCCGCGCCGGGCAGGCCGCGCCGCAGATCGTCAACCGCGCCTGCTTCACCACGTCCACGATCACGCGCCCACGCTGCGCGGTCGCCGGGTTTGTGCGCGCCAGCGAATTACCGCGCACCGGCGAAACCCCGTTGTGGCGGGCTGCGGCGGCGGTGGTGGGCCTGCTGGCGCTGGCTGCTGGTGGGTGGGCGGCGCTGCGGCGGGTGCCGCGCTGGGGCTGGCCGCCAGCCGTCAGTCTGTCCATTCGAGTTCGTGATCGCCGATGAACACGGTATCGCCCACGCGCACCCCGGCTTTTTCCAGCGCTTCTGAGACGCCGAGGGTTTCGAGGATGCGCTGGAAGCGGAGCACGGCTTCTTCATAGTCCCAGTAGGTCATGGCGGCGGCGCGCTCGATCTGCTTGCCGGTGACGTGATAGGCACCGTCTGCATCGCGCGTGATCTCAAACGGCAGTTGTTCTTCTTTAAGCACATACACCGGGCGCTCGATGGCCTCGGCGGGTTCGTCTGGCAGCGCGTCGATGAGCGCGAACACCCGTTGGATGAGGTCGCGGGTGTTGTGCTGCGTCGCGCCAGAGATGGCGATGGGCGCTGCGCCGCGCGCCTCTAGCTGGGCTTTGACCTCTGGCCAGCGTTCCTGGGCTTCTGGCAGATCCATCTTGTTGAAGACCACCACCTGGGGGCGCTGCCCCAGCCGCTCGTCATAAAGCGCCAGCTCGGTATTGATCTGGCTGTAATCTGCCAGCGGGTTTTCGCTGCTGCCATCCAGCAGGTGGATAAGCACGCGCGTGCGCTGGACGTGGCGCAGGAACGAATGCCCCAGGCCCACCCCCATATGCGCGCCTTCGATGAGGCCGGGGATATCTGCAAACACCAGGTCGCGGTCGTCATAGAGCACAACCCCCAGGTTCGGCTCCAGCGTGGTAAACGGGTATGCGGCGATTTTGGGGCGGGCGTTGCTGATGACAGACAGCAGTGTCGATTTGCCCGCGTTTGGCACGCCCACAATGCCCACATCGGCGATCAGCTTAAGTTCGAGGATCAGCCAGCGTTCGATCCCTGGCTCGCCTTTCTCTGCCACGCGCGGGGCCTGGTTGGATGCCGACACGAAGCGGGCGTTGCCGCGCCCACCGCGCCCGCCTTTGGCCACCAGCAGCGAATCGCCAGGGCGCAGCAGGTCTGCCAGCGCCTCATTGGTTTCGGCATCGCGCACCACCGTTCCCGGCGGCACCTCCACGACGAGCGGCTCGCCGCTGGCCCCGGTCATGTCTTTGCTGCCGCCGCGCTGGCCGTCTTCGGCCTTAAAGTGGACCTTGCGCGCGAACAGGGCGAAGGTGCTTAGCTTGCGGTTCACGCGCAGGATGACATCCCCGCCATGACCGCCATCGCCGCCAGACGGACCGCCGCGCGGGACGAATTTCTCGCGGCGAAAGGCGATGGCACCGTTGCCGCCATCGCCGCTTTTGACATAGATCTTGACTTCATCTAACATGGTTTGTACTCATACTTCTGTGCTTTGCAAGCACCCTGTGATCAGTGATTTCCCAACTGGCGGGCGACATCGAACACATCCACCACGCCGCCCCGTGTGACCACCAGCGCGCCCGCCCCGATGAGGCTGACATCATCCCCCAGTTTGGCCGGGACGATGGGCACGCCGTCGCTGTAGGCCGGGTCGTGGATGTAGCGCGTGACGGCTGCGCGGATGGGGTCGAAGATCAGGTCGCCCAGGGTGCTTACGCCGCCGCCGATGACGATAATTTCCGGGTCAAAGAGGTGAAACAGGGTGACGATCCCCAGCCCCATAAGCGTGCCGCTGCGCACGACGATTTCCAGCGCCAGCGCATCGCCGCGCTGTGCCGCGATGCCCACCGTGCTGCCGTTGACGAGCGAAAGATCACCGCTGACGAGTTCGGAAATCAGCGAAACCGTGCCGCCTTCGATGCGTTTGACGGCCTGCAGCGCCATATCTGGCCCGGCGGCTTCCAGTTCCAGGGTAGAAACGCGCCCGTCCTCAAACACCAGCGGGATGTGGCCGAATTCTGCGGCCAGCCCGTGCTTGCCCAGCAGGAGGCGGCCTTCGGCGATGATGCCGCTGCCGATGCCGGTGCTGTGCGTGATGTAGATCACGTGGCGGTATGGCCCCTGGGCTGCGCCGCGCAGGTACTCTGCCAGCACCGCGAGGTTGGCGTCGTTGCCCACATACACCGGCACCCTGAACAGGTCGCGCAGCATATCGCCCAGCGGGACGTTGTGCCAGCCGGGGAGGTTTGGCGGGGCAACGACGACCCCGGTCTGCGGGTTCAGCGGGCCAGGGGCAGAGATGCCAATGCCGCTGACCGGTGTGCCGTCGGTGGGCAGCACCTCGCGGATCAACTGCTCGATGCGCTGCATGGTGGGCGCTAACCCCTCGTGCGCCAGCGTGGGCGTGGTTTTGCGTTCCAGTATGTTGAGATCGTAATCCAGGCGCGCCGACCGGATTCGTGTGCCACCAAGATCAACGCTGATAATCACTTCGCTCATCGTCTCGTCCTGTTCTGTCAGCGCCGCGCGCTTGGCTGCGGCTGTGCCCGTTGGGTGAGTAAAGACGGATGCCCGCAGGCGTCCGGGTTGCAGTGGAATTTTAACGCGAGTTGGCACGCTGTGGGGGGTTAAACCGGGAACGTGTCCAATTCTCTCTTGCGCGATTCATAATCCGGCATGTGCTGCGCCACGAGTGCCCAGAACTTCGGGCTGTGATCGAACACCGCCAGATGTGCCAGCTCGTGGACGACGACATATTCCGCCAGCGGCCTGGGCAGGGTACACAGCGCGGTATTGAGCGTGACACTGCCGCGTGACGAGCAGGACCCCCACTTGCGCCGCATCTCGCGCAGGGTCACTTTGGTGGGGGCGAGCTGCATGCGCCCGGCCCACATGCGGACGAGTGCGCGAAGCTGCTGCGGCGTGGTTTGCTGTTCGCGGGCGGGCGGGATGTGGTCGGCCAGTTTGGCCAGCCCCTCCTGGACGAACGCGCGCACCTCGTGGCTGTTGGGGCGCAGGTGGCGCGGGATATAGACGATGACCCCACCAGACTTGACCTGCATTAACATAGTGGAGCGGTTCTGCCGCCGGATTTTGACTTCGTTTGCCACTGTCGCTGTTTCCGCGCCCCTTCACGGTTGTGTGTGTGTATGCTGCTTAATTTTACAGTGAATTTGCTGTAATGTAAGGCGTTATCGGATGCGCAGGGGGCAACTTGCGCGCATCTGTGCATGTTCTGCCCACAAATGCCCCGCGTGCCTGGCCGCGCAGCGACGGCACGGAGAGGGCGACGAGGGGGTGAGGGCGATTTCACAGGGGTGAGGTTTGCCGAGGCGTGGTCATTGCCGGGGGAAGGGTTCCCCCGGCGCGTGCAAACAATTACAGGGTCATATCCAGGACGATGCGCCCGTTGATCTGCCCCTGCTTCATCTGATCAAAAATGGCATTGATGCGTTCCAGCGGCTGGGCTTCGACGGTGGCCGTCACCTTGCCCTCGCTGGCAAACATCAGCGCTTCCTGCAGATCCTTGCGCGTGCCCACAATCGAACCGCGCACCGTGAGGCGCTTCAGCACGACATCGAAGATGGGGGTGGGGAACTCTCCGGGTGGCAGCCCCACCAGCGAGACGACACCACGCGGGCGCAGCATATCCAGGGTTTGGCGGAAGGGTTTGACGGCGACAGCCGTCACCAGCGCGCCATGTACGCCGCCAATGGTGGATTTCAGCGCTTCTGCCGGTTCCTGTTCGCGGGCGTTCACAGTCAGGTCTGCGCCCAACTGGCGGGCCAGTTCCAGCTTGTCGTCTGCAATATCGACGGCGACAACGTGCATGCCCATCGCTTTGGCATACTGCACGGCCACATGCCCCAGGCCGCCGATCCCCACGATGGCGACCCATTCGCCGGGGCGGACTTCGGTTTCCTTCAGACCCTTATAGGTGGTGACCCCGGCGCACAGGATAGGGGCGATGGTGACGAAGTCCACGTTATCGGGCAGTTTCCCCACATAGCGCGGGTCTGCAAGGGCATATTCTGCATAGCCGCCATCCACAGAGTAGCCGCCGTTCTGCTGGTTGGGGCACAGGGTTTCCCAACCCGTAAGACAGTGTTCA
>CAZQIJ010000365.1:0-4907 GCA_964592955.1 uncultured Anaerolineaceae bacterium | reverse complement strand
GGTCAATGCCGCGCTCAGACGCTACATTGCGCGCCAGCGGCGATGCTTTAACGCGGCCTTCGGCAGTCATAGATGCTGCTGCGCCGTTGCCGCCAGTGGCTGCCTGCGGCACTGCGGCCGGTGTGGATGCGGTGGCAGGAACACTGGCCGGGGCGGCGCTTTCTCCGGCAGCGCCAACGGTCGCAATGATGGTGCCGGATTTCAGTTCGTCACCCACCTGGGCATTCAGTGCAGTAATCACACCTTCTGAGGGGGCTTCCACCTCCACAGTGGCCTTATCTGCCTCTATTTCGGCGACGATATCGCCGGTTTTCACGCTGTCGCCCACGTTCTTCAACCAGTTAAGCAGCGTGCCATCCATTGAAAGGACAATTGACGACGCCATCTAGAGCACCTCCCTGACCGCGTCAATAACTTTCTGAGTGTTCGGCAGCGCCATCAGTTCGATGTCGTGCGCATACGGTAGGGGTACATCCATCGCGCTAACACGCTTGACGGGCGCGTCCATATAATCGAACATCGTATCCTGGATCTGCGCGGCGATTTCGCTGCCAAAGCTGTACATGGGCAGGCTTTCTTCGACCACCACGCAGCGGTTGGTCTTTCTGAAGCTCTCGAACACGGCTTCCATGTCCAGCGGGCGCAGCCAGCGCATATCAATTACTTCGCAGTCCACACCTTCTTTTTCCAGTTCTTTGGCCGCTGCCAGCGACCATTCGACACCGCGCGCGTAGGTGACAATCGTTGCGTGTTTGCCTTCGCGCTTGATGTCGCTTTTGCCGATAGGCAGTACGAAATCCTCGTCGTCGGTCACCGGGCCGGGCTTTGGATAGAGCGCGATACTCTCTGTGAACAGCACCGGATTCTCACTGCGGATGGACGCTTTGAGCATCCCTTTGGCATCTGCCGGGGTGGACGGGCACGCGACATACAGCCCCGTAAAATGCGCGAAAATAGGCTCTGGTGTATGGGAATGGGTAGCGGTGGCCTGGTTGCCCCAGCCTGATGCTGCCCGGATAACCAGCGGCACACGGAACTGGCCGTTGAACATGTAATGGATTTTCGCGGCGTGGTTTACGATGGCGTCCAGCGCCAGAAACGCGAAGTTAATCGTCATCATCTCGGCCACCGGGCGCAGCCCCGCCATCGCCGCGCCAACTGCGACGCCTGCAATGGCCATTTCGCTGATCGGTGTATCCTTCACACGTTTCGCGCCGAATTCATCCAGCAGGCCCTGCGTCACGCGGTGCGTACCCTGCCAGGCCCCCACCTCTTCACCCATGACAAAGACGCGCTCGTCGCGCAGCATTTCTTCGCGCAGCGCCTGGCGCAGCGCTTCTCGCATAGGAATATTCTTTTCCGCCATGCTTACTCCTCAACGTAGATGTTCTGGGTCAGGTGTTCAAAACCGGGTGCTGGGCTGTTTGTGGCAAACTCCACCGACTCCGCCACGACCGCGTCCGCTTTCGTTTCGAGATCGGCAAGCTGGGCTTCCTTGATGTCGTAGTCGCCGGTCAGCTTACGACGCAGCAGCGTAATCGGATCGCGATTCTGTGTCCACTGGTCCAGTTCGTCGGCCAGGCGCTTGTTATACGACCGGTCAGACACGCCATGACCCTTATACCGGTAAGTCATCGATTCAATCAGCACCGGGCCGGTGGCGCGGGCATATGCCACGCCCTCTTGCACGCGTTCATAAACGGCCAGCACATCCTGCCCATCTACGCGCTCAAGATCCTTCATGCCATAGGCAATGGCGCGTTTGTGCAGCTCGGTTTGGCCGCTGGAATCCTCAATACGCGTCCCCATGCCCACGAGGTTGTTCTCAATCACCCAAATGACCGGCAGCCCCCAGATCTGGCTCATGTTCATGGATTCATGGAAGTAGCCGTTATTGGTTGCGCCGTCCCCCACAAAGCACAGCACAACTTCATCGGTGTTGTTGTAGCGTGCAGCCAGGCCAATGCCCGTCGCCAGCGGCAGATGCCCGCCAACAATGGCATACCCGCCCCAGAAATTATGCTCGCGCGAGGCCAGATGCATCGAGCCGCCTTTACCGCCGCTGGTGCCCGTCAGCTTGCCCATCATTTCGGCCATAATCGGGTTAGCGTGAACGCCGCGCGCCAGCGCAATCCCATGATCGCGATAAGCCGTGATCACGTGATCGCGTTTTTCCAGCGCGGCCACCGCCCCCACGCCCGTGGCTTCGTGCCCGCTGTAAAGATGCAGGTAGACGCCGGTAATTTTCTTATCCTGATACAGCTCATCGCAGCGGGTTTCAAATTTGCGGATCAACACCATCTGGTAATACCAGTCAAGCAGCGTCTCTACGCCTAACGCTGTCGTTGCCTTTGCTTTCGCCATTACGACTCCTTGCCGAAGAATTTAGATCAAGCCCAATATGTCCCGTTGGGATCTGGTGCAGCGCCGAATTTGACAGGTTCCTGTGAGGAATGTTTGCCTATCAGTTTACCGCATGGGGGGATCAAGGGTCAACGTGAGTTAGGATTTGCATAACAAGTTCACATCTTATAAAACACACCCGTGCCATCTGGGAGCCTTGCGGTAGAATATGGGCGAGACCCTGCATTGTTGGGGTGAAACAGCGCCACAGACCGTCATACACTCTGGTCAGGAAACCGAATACTGCTTCCCGATTAATGGCCACCAGCAAAGGGGATGTCGATGAGACGCGGAACTATCGTATTGGGGTTGTTCGTTCTGGTCGCGGTGGGAATCATCGCTGCGTCCACCTTCCTGCAAAATCAGCCGCCGATTACGATAACGGTTGCGGTTAGTCCGTTGATTGCCGATTGGGCGCGCGAATCCGCAGCGGCCTTCAATGCCAGCAATGTGCGTACCGCGAACGGAAGACTCGGGCAGGTCAACATCACGACTGTGGAAGACCTAAGCGTGTGGAGTGAACGCGAATGGTCGGCGCAGTCACATCCTGATGCCTGGATACCCGCCGTCAGCTTTTCGGTGGATTATGCAATCGCCAATGGTCTCCGCCTGGAGGAAATGCAGCCCTCGGTGGCGAAAACGCTGCTGGTCATCGCAGGCTTTGAGAGCCGAATTGATGTCCTCACGGATAACGGCAGCACGGATCTGACATGGGATATCATCGCCGATATCACGCAGAAAGAGCGCTGGGATGCGGTGGGGGGCAGAGCAGACTGGGAATTTATTGATCTGGCGCTGGCGATCCCGGATGAGACCATGTATGGGTTGGCGGTGATGTTTTCGGGCGCAGCCGCCTATCACGAGACCATTGCTGTGGATTCCGACCGGCTTCAGGACACGGTTTTCCGCGCGTGGCTGGAACCTGTCATCCGCAGTGTGCCCAATTATGCACAGGTCGGTACGGATGTCGCCGAATTTCTGGCGCGGCGCGGCCTAAGCGCGGCAGACATCGCCTTCGCGCCAGAAAATCAGTGGATTGCCCACCTGAACAACCTGGCGCAGCAGGAGCCTATTCGCTTCAGCTACCCGGATTACCCGTTTGTCTTCGATTTTCCGTTTGTGCGCTGGCAGGATGACCAGGCGCTGCCCGAAACAGCGTACATCATCAACGCCTTCAGCAGCTACCTTGTGTCTGACTCGCGGCAGGATGCGCTGCTCGCATTCGGGTTTCGCCCGGCCAACCGCGCCGTTACCGCAGAGGATGCTGTGTTTTTCCAGGCACAGCAGTACGGGATCCGCTTTGACCCGCAGCTTGACCCGGCAATTCAGCTTCCGCGCGGCGCTGCTGATACCCTCGGCTTTCTGCGTTGGGTAGAGAATGCGCGCCGGTAGTAGGGGGTATCCGGCAAGTTTACGGGGAGCGCGACTGTGTGTGTTTCGTTGAGCACGATATTGCTATGTCCACACTGTCCTGTATAATCGCCTCATCGGCATCAGCACAGGGACGGAACAGCAAGCGTGGATAAGCAGAAACCTTTACCGCCGACGCTCTACACCGAAGAGTATTTTCGGACGGCGTGCGAAGGCTACGACGAATTCAACCAATCTGAAGGCCAGCACCTCTCGCGGCGTCTTTCTGCCGCCTTTGCCCTTGCAGAAGTTATCCCCGGCATGGTGGTGCTGGATGTTGGCTGTGGGCGCGGCGAAATTCTGCGGCACTGTGCCGCACTGGGGGCGGATGCCTATGGGATTGATTACGCCCCAGTTGCTGTGAACCTCTCGCGCCAGGTGATCAGTGCCGTTAATGAGCAGACGCCCGGAACAACTGGTGTCGCCCAGGCAGATGCCAAGCATCTGCCATTCCCCAGTGCTCATTTTGACCGCGTGCTGATGTTCGATGTCGTGGAGCATCTGCACCCCTGGGAGCTTCAGGCTGCCATGCTGGAAGTCCACCGGGTGCTGAAGCCGGACGGGCGCTTCATCATCCACACTGCGCCGAATGTCTGGTATGATCGCTATGCCTACCCGCTGGTGCGGCTGGTGCGCAGCATGATGGGTGAAGGCAGCAAATACCCGCGAAATCCCAGGCAGTTTCTGGTGGATGTGAACGAACATGTGCACGTGAACGAACAATCGTGGTGGAGCATGCATCAGGCACTTCGACAGGCCGGTTTCAGGCCGCATGTGTGGTTAGACAGCCCACCACAAAACCGCAGCGAGAACTTTATGCTGGCCGGGCTGCGCAAAGTCGCGTTCGGAATGCCGCCCTTGAACTGGTTCTTTGAACGCGAGGTTTTTGCGGTTGCGGCCAAAGGGTGAGTGCGATGCGTGACAAGCGACCCGTCGATGAACTGTCTATCGAAGAACTTGAGCGAATTCTGGCGATTCGCCGCCGGGCAGAACGTCAGCAGAAAATGGAACGCCTTAAGCGTGATGGGCGGGTTATTGATCCGCTGCCATCCACCACCCGCCGACGTTCTGCGCCAGGACAGGCGGTACACACT
>CAZQIJ010000364.1:0-4912 GCA_964592955.1 uncultured Anaerolineaceae bacterium | reverse complement strand
TCATCTACAGGTTTCAGATCATCCAGTGTGACCTTGTATCCGCGATCCATGAGGTATTTCATCGCGGTGGCTTTTCGCAGCGTAAGTTTGTCACCCTCTTCGACGTGTGCTGCGAGTTCGGCGTATTCCTCATTGGTGATGGTTCCGCGTGTGTTCTTGGTCATCAGCACGGACATTCGCGCTTGGATGTCTGCGGGCATCTGTTCGCGGGCAGCTACCCACAGCGCATCATCCGAGAGATTTGCCATCGCTTCCAGTGCAGCCCATTCTTCGGCTGGAATTTCCGAGTTGGGTTGATCGTGAGTCATGCGCCACCTCATGCGAACATTTAATCTAGTATACAACGATTTGGCAGACGCGAGGAGCCGGATTTCGTGTACAATCAGAGTCAGAAAATAAGGCAGGAAGAAGTACCATGACGATCAATGAAATATGGGAACAGGTCAAAGTCCTCAGCCCGAAAGAACGGGATGAACTGGTTCGGCGACTGCTGAGTCTGCCCACAGACACACCAGCCGCTGGTCAGATGCACGATATTCTGGAATTTGAAGGGATTGCCGCCCACCTCGCTGACGATGAAGACCCACAGGCATATGTGAATCGTATCCGGGACGAGTGGGATACCCGTCCGTGAAATTTGAAGATGCGATATATGGTGTGACACATCTGTATGTAGAGACTGCCCCGTTTATCTACTTTACTGAGGCGCGGGCAGTCTACGCAGACAAAATGCGCGCAATATTCGCCGAAGTGTCAGGTGGTCGGCTTCAGGTGCTTACATCTGCCGTCACGATTCCCGAAACGCTGATGAAGCCTTTGCAGGCGAACGACACGTCATTGGTGACCCGCTATCGCACAATGTTCTATCACACAAAGGGAATCAGTGTCGTATCTGTCAGACCATCAGCTGGTGATCTCGCCGCAGAATTACGGGCACGCTATAACCTCAGAACGCCGGATGCGTTACATGTTGCCTGCGCCATTGATACAGGTTGTGATGCGTTTCTGACCAATGACACAGGAATCAAGCGCGTGAGTGAAATCAGGATTCTGATTCTGGACGATCTCGAACTTCCCGATCCGAAATCATGAACCTATAGGTTGTGTGGCACAGAGGGTCGTTCAGTAAATTCACGTGCTACTCTCGCCATTCTGGGTCAACCATCGTCGGATCATAATCCAGCGAGAGCTTGTGCCGGATAAGCGCCCTGATTCGTTCTTGTGTTGCCTGGGGCAAGTCTTTCCACTTGTTCTGAAAAACCTGAGCATCTGGTTCGATACGATCTATGTCAGCGACCTCTGTCATCTGATACTTGACGATCAATTCATTGGCAATCAATCGGGTAATGCGTGGATTGAGTAGATCAAATCCGGCTAGGGGATTCAAACTGTCAGAACGAATCTCCTTTACAGTCGTGGTTACCAGAGGGCTATCAGCCATCGCATCCAATACACCAAGCACAGCCTCCTGCTTGTCAGTCGGCAGCCTATCAAAAACATCAGCAACAAATTCGGCACGCACAGAATGTGTATCGGGCGTAGGTGGTAAGTATCCTGCCAGCCGATACAAGCGCAGGGGATTGACACCGAGAGCATTCGCGACCTGTTGCAGGGTGCGTGCGTCAGGGTCTTTGGCTCGCCCATCCCTGCCATACTTCAGCAGGTTTCGCACAGCTCCCTCTGAAATTCCAGCCGCAGCCGCCAGGGATCGATTTGAATGCTGGTGTTTCTCCATTAGCTCGGCGATAAAGCCGCCAAGCGTTGTTGCCTCTGATCTCATTCGCGGCAGGTATCCTATCAAATGGTGGGTTTAAGTAATTCACTTCATATTATACACGCAGGCCCTTCCAAACCGCCTTTTACGATGAAAAAATGCTTGACACGAGGGATTTAGGTGTAGTATACTTCAATTCAAAACGCAATTGCGTATCTTTTTACGCAATCTAGGCGCACAGAGCGCCTGTTTTTAGGCACAGATTGCGTATTTTGTTACGCAATAAACGTAATTGTTTACGCGAGGAGAAGCATGGCGAAACGTCGCGGGCGGAAGCCCCAATCCATCCCGATGAAGATCGGCAACGATCCTGCCCTGTGGCGCTTTGCCAGCTTGCAGGAGGCACTCGAAGCCAATACCCACCTGTTCGCTCGTCTCATCCAGGCAGGTGCAGAACAGGCACAGGCGGATGGGCGCGAGGTCGAAGCATCGAAAGCAGTCCCTGTATCGGAGAGCGCGTGATGAGCGGGTCTCTTTTTTCGTCAGCCTGCCCGTATCGAGTCCGTACAGCCGGAGGAACCCATGATTAAGCGTATCGAGTTCAGTCTCAACCTGGATGATCCACGCGAAGCGGCGATCTATCGCGCCCTCAAGCCAGCACTGCGCTACCGCCGCGCCGGAGCCGTCATCCGTCAGGCGCTGGACAGCCTGCTCATCGGCGAGGATGTTCAGCCACAACTACAAGTTTCTGCCAAACAGGAGAACCAGCATGAGCAAGCGTAACACGAAGAATACTGCGCTGCCGGGAAGCACACTCACCATCGGGCTGGACATCGGTTACGGCGTTGTGAAGGCTGTCACTGCCGATCAGGTGGTGATGTTCCCGTCGGTCATGGGTCACGCCCGCGAGATCAAGTTCCAGCAGGATGAAATCGCCAAGCGCCATCCCGGCGACCAGATCAGCGACGACGACGGCGCATGGTTTGTGGGTGATCTGGCACTTGCACAGCTCCCGCCCGGCGAACTGCTGCGGTTGCGCGGACGGACGGCCAACGAGTCCACAATGGGCAATGCGTTCCGGCTCAGGTTAGCGAAGGCCGCTATCGGCAAGCTGATGCAGGGCATGTGGAACCGCGACATCGTGCATATCCGCATCGCCACTGGCCTGCCAACCGATCATATGCGCGATGCTGCCGAGTTGAAAGCCTCGCTGCTGGGTCAGCACCTCATCAAAACCGACACGGCTGACCTTATCGCCAATGTGACTGAGGTGATGGTCATGCCGCAACCTTACGGCACGATCTACGCCGCCACGCTAACCGAAACGGGCGAAGTCAACCGGGGTCATGCCTACCGCAGAACCGGGGTGTGTGATGTCGGCACGTACACGGTTGACCTGGCGTTGGACGATGAAGGTGAATTCGTAGACGCGGAAAGCGGCAGTGTCGAGAGCGGCGTCTACACCGCCCAGGAGCGGATCGCCGCGATGCTGGAACGTGATTACCGCGAGAAGATGCCCTTCAGGATCGTCGAGGAAGTTCTCAGAACCGGGATTTTCCACGCCAACGGCCAGCCAGTCGATTACCGTGAGAGCGTTGAAGAAGCCCTGACATCGCTGCGGAGTGCCACGCTCAATCTGCTGAGCGAGAAATGGCAGCGTGGCACAATTGTCGACGTGATCTATCTGTCCGGTGGTGGCGCGGAACTGGTGTATCAGGACACCGCCGAAGCCTACCCACAGACGCAGTTGGTGACGGATGCCCAGCTTGCCAATGCGCGTGGTTATCTCAGTTATGCCCGCTTTGTCGCCCGTCAGCAGGCGGGCTGATAGGCAGATGGGGTGCCGGTCTGGTTCGGACATGATTCGGACTGATTCGGACACCCCGGAAAGGTGAAACGGGCATGGCAAAACAGAAACGGGCGACGGCGACAGTGAAGATGACCTATGGCGAGGATGCTGACCTGATCGCGTGGTGGAATAGCATCCCCAGAGGCAGCCGCAACGCAGTGATGAAGGACATGATGCGTGATTACATCGAGCGGGAGCACGGTGGTTATCGTCCGATTCTGCCGCGCAACGTTCCCCAGCCCTTCGATCCGGCGCGTTTCACCCAGGTCTGTGACGACACCGCCTGGATACGAGCGGCACTGATGGATCTGCCTGGTTATGTCGAGCGGGTCATCCAGCATGTGGCTGCCGTCGCGCCGGGCAATGGAGCGCCCGCAGGGAACGGTATTTCACGGTCTGGTGAGGTGTCTGACGATGCTGCTGAGCGGCGAGAACAGCGCATGAAGAAAGCAAAGTGGTGAGGGTGTCGCGTGTTTTACAGTCAGTCGATAGACAAGCCATATGGCAGGACGCTCCGCCTCCTGCCGGGTGCAGCGTCGAGGCGCAGCACCCCTCTCAGACCCCGTATGGGTATCGTGTGATGACCAGAATGTCCACACGGGGTCTGAAGACGATTTTAATTTGTCAAGGGGATGAGGAGAAATTGGGGTGAATGTAGCCCAAATGGAAGACAGGAATCCCAAAAGCGTGCTGAGGCAAGTTCCGCAGCACGGGGAGCAAAGCCCACGCTCTGTCACGCTACAGAGCAGCAGGCATAACTTGTCAGACACTCAAGCGGTGTCAGACCGCCTGAGCCAATGGAAGGGCAACGCCTTTACGGGAACGGTTGGCGATGTGTTTCAGTTCGTCATACACCTCACCGCTCTGCCACAGCGTCCAGATAATCTTCAGCCAGCGGTTGCCCAGCGCTCGGTAGGCGCGTGGAACCGAGTGACCGTTGTCAAGCTGCTGGTGGAAATAAGCCCGCGCCCAACTGGAGTGGCGCATACTCTGGCGTGCCAGATCATCGACCGCACTACGCAGGGTGTGGGAGCAGGCAGTCCGAAACTCAACCGACTTGCTCTTGCCACTACGGCGGGTGACCGGGACTGTGCCAGCGACGGCTTGCAACGACTCAGCGGTCGGAAAACGGCTGCGGTCATCGCCAATCCATGCCAACAGCCGCGCCGGGGTCAGCGGACCGGTTGTGCCTGGAAAACGCAGCCACCAGTTGGATTCAGGATGCGCGTTAAACAGGGTTCTAATCTGCCGGATCAGGGCATTTTTGTGGTGATACACCATCCGCAGCAGCGGGATAAGCAGTTTGACATACTCGACATGCCCGTCCTGAACCGAAGCCAGCGGCATCG
>CAZQIJ010000363.1:0-4920 GCA_964592955.1 uncultured Anaerolineaceae bacterium | reverse complement strand
GCCTGGATCAGATCACCGAAGGCGTAATTATCGCGCCGCTGGTGGCTATGCGTGTGACCTCGACCACGCTGATGCTGTCGATCATTGTGCTAAGCAGCAGCGCCGCGCCGAACCGCCGTGCCGCGCTGCCGCCGCGCGCCCTGCTGCCCACGACGGTACTCACCGGTGTGCTGGACGTGCTGGGCAACGCCTTCTTTCTTATGGCGGTACAGGTGGGTGTGTTCGCCGTCGCGGCGGTGCTGTCGTCCCTGTACCCGGCGGTGACGGTGCTGCTGGCGGCGCTCGTGCTCAAGGAACGGGTCGCGCGCGTCCAACTGGTGGGGGTGGCGCTGGCGCTGCTGGCCATCGTGCTGATTGTGGCGTGAAGCCGCGCACAGAGGGTGCGCCAGCGCGGGCGGGTTTTCGCGCGTCGCACTGTACCCCGTAGTATCCCCGTATCTGCAGGCCGGGGGCATGTGGCGCGGTACTGATTCCAGGTTCAACGGGTGATGGGTGTGGTGCGTTTGGCGGAAAGCGCCGCTATAATGCAGCAAGTCTGTTCTAATCCACACCGTAAAGGCATACAGGTTGTCTACCTGGGCATATCGCACGTTTTCAGGGCTGCCGCGCACGTTCTGGTTTCTGTGGTTGGGCACGCTCATTAACCGCGTCGGCATCTTCGTGGTACCGTTCCTCACGCTGTTTCTCACCTCGCAGCGCGGGCTGGATGTACGCGAAGCGTCGCTGGTGGTGTCGATGTTCGGCTTTGGGTCATTCGTCTCGCAATTTATCGGCGGATACCTGACGGACCACATCGGGCGGCGCATTACGATGCTGGCCAGCCTGTTCGGGACGCCGGTGATTCTGGTGCTGCTGAGCGACCTGCAAAACTATGCGCAGATCGCCATCACCACACTGCTGCTGGGCTTCTTCAGCGACCTGTACCGTCCGGCGTCGTCTGCGCTGATCGCCGATATCATTGCCCCGGAACATCGCCCACGCGCCTACACGCTGCGCTTCTGGGCGATCAACCTGGGGGCGGCGGTCAGTATCGCCCTGGGGGGTTACCTGGCAGAGCAGGATTACCGGCTGCTGTTTTATGGGGATGCGCTGACGACGTTCCTGTTCGGCATCGTCATCGTGCTGTATGTGGGCGAAACGCGCCCCAAACGCAAACACGATCACGCAGCGGGGATGGTAACGCCGTCAGAGACGCCGCTGCTGGTGTTCGCGCTGCTGCTCACCGTGCTGCTGCTGGTCGTCAATTCCGTTTATGCGCAGGTCAACGTGACGCTGCCGCTGGCGATGGCTGCCGACGGCCTGAGCACGGTTGAATATGGCAACGTGACGGCGCTGAACGGCGTTATCATCGTGCTGCTGTCGCTTGGGATGGCAGACGGCATCGCGCGCGCGCCGCGCCTGCCCGCACTGGCCGCAGGCACCCTGCTGATAGGGGCGGGTTATGGCGTCTATGTGTTCGCAGATGGGGTGCTGCTGTATGGAGTTGGCCTGGTGGTGTGGACGATTGGCGAAATCATCACCGCGCCCATCTCTACCACCCTTATGGCGGACCTGGCACCGCTGCACCGTCGCGGCTTCTACCAGGGGCTGCTTGGCTCGGCATACGGTCTTAGCGCGGCTGCCGGGCCAATTGTGGGGGGTGAGCTATACGCGCGCTTCGGCGTGGATGCGCTGTGGCTGAGCTGCCTGGCGGGGTGCGCAGCGGCGGCGGTTTGTATGCTGGCGCTGCGCGGCATGTACACGCGGCTGGCTGCACAGGTTGGGGGCTGATGCGCAACAGCCCGGCACTGCCGCGCTGGATAACCGGCGCGACTTGTGAAACAATACAGGCCGCAATGGCAGCAGAAAGAGGGTGCGACCCGATGAGAAACCGCCGTATATACTTCAGTCTACGCTTGAGTCTGCGCCCAAATATACGCTTGAGTCTGCGCCCAAGTCTGCTCATGTTGGCGCTGGCGCTGGCCGCGTGCGCCGCCCAGCCGAACGCGCTTTCTGGCACGGTGACGGTCAGCTTTCCGCCAGAGGGCGCGGTGATTTATGCCAGCGCGCTGCACGTGGCCGGGACGCTGGCGGACGTACCAGAGCAAGCGCTGCTGGTGCGGGTGGTGGATGCAAACGGCGGCAGCCTGAGCGAAACGCCCCTGACGGCGCGCGGCGGCGCATGGTCGCTGGACATCATACACGGCTACAGCGGCGAAGCACGCGCGGTGACGGTGGAAGTTCGCGCGGCAGCCGAACCGGACGCCGGCGTTATGGCCTCGGCGCGCGTGACGCTGGCCGCGCTCGAACACCGTCCAGAAGGCGCGTTTGTGGATGTGATCTCGCCACAGGATGGCATGGAGCTGGGCGGCGACCTGCTGGAAATCCATGGGCGGGTTTCAGGCTATGAAACGGTGCGCGTTGCACTGGTGGGGTCAGATGGCACGGTGATCGCCAGCGGCACAGCGGAAAATGGCAGCCCTTACCGCATCGACGAAATCCCGTGGCGGGTGGAACTGCCCAACCCCGGTTTCACGGGGACGGCGTCGCTGACGGTGTATGGGGACGACACGTTGGCGCAGCGCCTGACGGTGATTATGTCTGCGGCGGCGGGCTAATCCCCGCGCAGCCATTCCGCCGAAAGCACCTGGTGCGTGTTCGGCAGATAGTAGAGGATGTAGGGATCGCCGTTCTTCAGGGCGAGCAGCACCTGCTGCGTGATGGTGAAGCGCTCCCCGCCGATTTCCAGCGTATAACTGGTGGAGCCTGAACCGCCCTCGATGTTGAGCGTCACGCGGCCCTCGGCAGATGCGGCGCGCGCCTGGCGGATATCGGCCACCAGCGGCCTGCGCCGCCTGTGGACCATGAACAGCCCCAGCAGCAGCAGCAGGGACGACAGCCACAGCAGGACAACAAAGAAATCAATGGGGTATGCGATTGTGGCGGCCTGAACCATAAAACACAGCATGAGGATGGCCACACCGCCAGTCACCCAACCGAAGCGCACCACCGAGCGCCTGGCCTGCGCCGCCAGCCGGTCATGCTGGCGCACGCTGATGACGCCGAGCCGGTTGGCGTCGAGATCATCTTCGGTGAAATCCAGCGCCGCCGCCAGCAGTTCGTGGTATTTCTTCGGCTTGCCGTCGGCGGGAATCAGCGTGTCCGGATCACTGGCCCGCTGCCGTCTGGGTTGTGCCATCGTGATAAGCCTCGCTTTCAGTGCTGGTTAAAGTCCCGGAATTGAGGAGGATCTGCTGCGATGGTGATGTGTTCTGGCTGGCTGCGGCTTTCCTCGGCGGTCTGGCTTTCTGGCTCGAATGCGGAGTCCGTATGGGGCAGCCATTCGGCAGCAAGCAGCGTGCGCGTGTTCGGCAGGTAATAGAGCACATAGGGATCGCCGTTCTTGAAGGCCAGCAGTTCCTGCTCGGTGACCGGAAATGTGAGGTCATCGAGGACAAGATCAAAGGTCCTGGGCCAGTTCTTCCCGGCGATGTTCAGCCTCACGCGGCCCTCTGCGCGGGCGACCTCAGCGCGCGCCCCGTCCAGCGCCAGCGGACGCCTGAGCCGGTAGTGGCTGAGCAGATCAAACAACGCGGCGATAGTTACCCCCGGCATGAAAAAAACCAAACCCGACAGGTTGCGGTAATCCAGGTTGCTACTGGCAATGAGATAACCATACAGCGCAGCACCTGCCACCACCACCAGCCATTTGCGCAGCAGCCGCCGCCAAGCGCGGTTGCGGTCGCGCAGATGCGCGGTCTGGCGCGGGCTAAGCTGACCGGCGCGGTTATGTTCCAGGTCTTCGGCGGTAAAGTCCAGGGCGTGGGCCAGTTCTTCCTCGTGGCCTTTTGGCTTAGCGGGTTCGGCCTGGGCAGGCTGTTGGTCGCGCAGGGGGATGGGCTTGTGTCGTAACATGGCGCACTCAGGCTCTTTCGATGCCAATAAACAACTTCGTTCTGGGCAGATAGTAGGCACGGTAGCGTCCGCCAGGCGCGATGTGTGCCAGCAGCGACGACTGCACCGCCAGCGGCACATCTTCCACCATCAGATTATAATCCCGATTGGTGTGAATGTGCGCGGCCACCCCGGTTACCGAGGCAACTTTCATCGTGCGCAGTTCTTCACGGCGCGCTGGATAGGTGCGCAGCAGATACCGGCCAAACCGCACCACCATCCAAAGCGGCACGGCGAAGACGGCGATCACCACCAGCGCACCGTCCAGCGTGAGCGCGGCCACAGCCATGATGCCGGTGATGATCATCAGCGCGGCAGCCGTAAGCCCAAGCGCCAGCATCTGGCTGGCACTGAGGGCGTTTCGCTGATGTTCAGAAAGCGCACCCCTCCGGTTGGCCGTCAGGTCATCTGGCCTTAAACGCTGCGCGCTTATCAACGGATCCGTTTGCATCGCATTGCCTTTCATGCGCGCCTTGCACGCGCTGTATACCCCACACCCTGAGAAAGATACCGGTTTGCAGGCGCGCTGCCTGGCCGCGCAGTGATGGTGACGGCGGCGAGCTGGCAGAACGGCGCAGCACGCCAGTGACCCGCAGGACTATGGCAAAGCTGCCTGAGGCAACCTTAAGACTTGTTGTGAAATTCTGCCAACAATGGCGTATAATGAGCAAAAAGATTCATCATGTACTTTACAGGTTAAATTATGGCCGCATCCACTACCATTGACTTTGCAACTGAGGTCAAGACAGACCGGCTTTCGCTGTTGTGGAAGCTTACCCTGGGCGCATGTGTGACGCTGATGATGATCACCGTGACGCTATCGACCTTCAACCCGATCAATGTCACCGCCTGGCTTGTGGCACCGGCGGTCTTCGGCGTCGGCTGCCTGCTGACGCGTTTCCTGTTGACTCGTGGCGGCTATGCGCAGGCAGCCTGGAGTTATTCGCTGAGCGCGGTTGCGGCGGTGGGTGTGGGGATCTACACCCC
>CAZQIJ010000362.1:0-4934 GCA_964592955.1 uncultured Anaerolineaceae bacterium | reverse complement strand
CAAGAAAGGTATAGAGGACGCTCTCTAACAAGGCTCTCGCACGCAGTGACCGCTGTTCGGCGTCAATTGCATAACGCTGCGAGATGTCGTTGAAGCCGATCCGAGCCAGCTCAAGGTGGCAGATGGCAGCGTAGATTCCGGACGAAGCAGGGCGATGGAAAATGGCTTGTCCCAGGTTTGTGCTGTTCCTTTCTTCGGCGGCGCGGCTGGCCTCAGTCTTGCTGCGATCAGAAGATGCATACTTCACGTGGAAGTAGCTGTCCGTCTCGACTTTTTCCGGGACACCCACAACCCACCCGAATTCGACCACGCTCTTGCGCGGCAGACTGCGTTTACCTTCAGTAATCAGAATGCCTTCGATGTCATCGATGGCACAAGTTCGAAGCAGTTCGTCCATCACCTGAACATCACTCATGTTGGCTACTCTCTGGAAGAACGTCGGATCAGCATTAATGCGGTTCGCGTTGAACTCCCGGCAGCCGGCGCACAGCGGTAGAGCGGTACCACCTTTGGCGATGCTGAACAAGTGCTCAGCCTGAATGTGTTTGAACATGTCGCCACTAATGGCGTTGACGTTCTGCAGGTCTCCACGCTGGTCAATGACATTGACCATGCGCGTCTGGATCTGATTGCCTTCGCCGCCTTCGTTGTTCAGGCTGTGCATGTCCAGCGTGGCGCGGGCGCTGATTGAAAGGCTGTAAAGTGCATAGTCGGCCATTATTCCATCTCCATTTCTTCGTTGGTTTCTTCGGGCAGGTCATTTTCTTCTTGTGGGTCACGCGGTACACGCGCGTAGCCGTAGGCGATCAGCATATTGGCAACAGTCTCTGAGCCGTACTCGTCAACCAGTCGCACGATTTCGTCAATGTCCGACGTTTTGATGCTGCGACGATACGGCTTCTGGCGGGTCTCCATTATCTGCGCGTTTTCGGCATTGTACTTGTGCAGGAAATCGCTTAGGGTCGCCATGAATTCCTGAGGGTAACGTGCTTTACGAGACAGTTCCTGGCCGAGGCCGTAACGAACATCATATTTGCGGTCTCCCTGTTTCTTGCGATATTGCGCCGTCACCGTGCTTTGGCGGATCGCGTAAGCAATGTTGCGGAAACCAGGAGATGCAAGGATAGGATAGAGCGGTCTTTCATTTTCGCTGCTCATGATCAACCTTTCAATGAAATCAGTAGTCAGTTGTTTAGCGGGCTTATTGCGTTCCCTCATCCCCATCAGGTAAGCGGGAAACGCATTGGTGAACCGGAAAAAAGCGCGCAGATCGTCGCTGGATACGAAATCGCGCAGGTACTGCAGCAGGGTGAAGGCATCGGAGTGGCTTTCGTCGAACTGGCGCACAAACTTCCCCAAATCATCCAGCAACAGTCTGTTGAGATCTACATCGTCGCGCGTCTGCACAGTGATCCAACCTGGCAGTCCGATGAAAGACAGGTTCATCGTGGCGATGGCGTTTCCCATATCTTTGTAAAACGCGGTGTAAAACCCACGCACCAGCCTTTTCTTTACATTCCCTTGTTTCAGCAGGCGGGCAAGCCGGGACTCTGACTCTGTAAAATACGCCAACAGCGCCGTCAGGTAACGAATCACTGCAAGAATATCAAAACGAGTAGACGACTCTGCAACCTGCATGGTATTCACGAACTTGCTCAGAATGGCGCTATGTTCCCGATAGTTGAGTTCACGCGGTGCAATGATGACAGTCTTGCGATCTTTGCCACCTCGCACCAGGCGGGTAATCCCCGCAGCATAGAAACCGACGGCTTTCAACCATTCGACCAGCCAGAAATTATCAAGATTACCGATGCTGAGCCCGCTGGATTTCGTGCGGTTCTGCCCTTTGCCGCTGTCTGGGTTATAGAGCTGCTGGGCAGTGGCTTCCGCCCTGATGCCCCACCCGTTAGCTTTGTCAAGCTGTTTCCAGGCTTCAATCGCCGCATCAACGTCGTTCGGTGTGCTGGAGAACAAGTCAAACAGCAGTCGCAGTACATCAGGATTACCGTTCACCATGTCCCAGTCGAGCATCAGCGCGTTATAGCCTGGCAGTGCCGCCGGGTTGATTGCGCGCAGAACATCCCAGTAAGCGCGGGGCTGTTCTGCATCTACCTTCTGTTTACGCGCGGCGAAATAGGCGTTAACAACACTTTTCTCCTCTTCGTAATCGTAGGCGATAAGCCCTTCAGGGAGCTGCGTTTTCGGTGTCTTGATGGGCTTCTGGGGTGTAATGCGCCGCGTAAGCATGTCTTCGGTGATGGCGGGTGTGCAGCGCAGGACGTAAGCTGTATGTTCCTCCTTGATTGTCAGTTGGTAGTCTTCAGTCTGCGCGTATAGAAGGCTGCTAACGACTTCTGCCAGCCCAAACAGGGTTAGCAGATCACTGAACGGATTCAGCCCCTTATCCACGTGGAACATGTTACGCGGTGGTGATGACATACATAGACCCTTCCTTTGATTCACTGATCGTCACTTCTACGGTACCTGCCAGTTGGAAAAAATGTTTCCAACTGACAGGGTATATGGGTCTCACTTCAGTCAGAAGAGAGACAATTGGCTGGGCGATTCTCCCGGATTTGCCGAAATCAACCTCAATTTCCGTCCGTCGGCAAACCGTACCAATTTGGGAAATTCCTCAATAGACAACTCCCAGCGACGGATTTCCGGTGACCAACGCGGCTTGAACAGTGCTTTGAAGTCTTCCAGAACTGCTGTAAAATGGTTGTGTTCTCCAATGCCCTTGAATTGCACCATCAATTTTCGGTCATTAGTGAACCAGACGACTTGTCCCATATCTCCACCTCCTCTAGACGACACATCACGAGTTCATGGAGAGTGATGCCGATACATCTGGAGTAGCGGAATTACGGCGAGTTGTCAAGCTATTCCTTAATAATGACATATTTAATTACACAATACCCAGGTGATCCGCTGAGGATACTGAAAGAGGATACTGAAAGATGAAGTCGTGAGGCGTTCGTCTCCAGTCATTTCTTTCACTGGGCGTACCCGTCGAGGGTTCATAATCCTATACTCCCGGCCTGGGTTCCAGCGGAATCGGCACGGCGCAAAGCGCGGGCAAGCAGCATATACAGCAGGAAAGCTGCCGTATCACCGTCAGGATTAGGTATCATGTCGGTTACGATTTCGCGCTTAGCGAATGTTGTCAGCTCAGTCAGGTCAGGAACCGGAAAGCCTTCAGGAAAAGCAGCAGCGATATGGTGCCGCGCATTGTTGATCAGGGTGTAATCCTCGTGGGTGTCTGAATAGGGGGAGTGATGTCGCGCGATAGCGGCACATACCGCACACAGCAAAGCATCATCATCCAGAACAGCCGCGACAATTGGAGCAACACTGACGGCTCCCTCAACCGCATGCCAGGGACGACGTCCCATGCTGCGTTCGATTTCGCGGTGTTGAAGTGATTGAAGTTCGGTATGGGCGTAGGCTTCACCTGGTTTGATCAGCAGCCGCGAGTCGTCGTCTGCTTCAGAGATGCGCCGTTGATACGTCTGCACCCACTTCTGCCAGCCCTTGCTTAGTTTGCCCACATCATGAAGCAGCACTGCGAGTTCTGCAGCACGTCTCACGCTACCTGCAGGCCAGCCGAAACGCTCCTCAAGCTTTTTCGCTGCCCATTCGGACTCCCACCAATCCTCAAGGAATGCCTCATAGACCCGTCTGATATGTTCGGCGTAGGTCTCCAAGCGGTAAGTGTGAAAAGCCTTTGCGCGTGCTTTGTCCGGTGGCGGCGGTACGGGAGTCTGCCAGTCCCCACCCTGGTGCGGTACAAATCCGCGCACTCGGTCATAGGTAGCAAGCAGAGGATTGACCACCACCAGCGGGGCATAAAGGGCTTCTTTCGGCGTAATGATAGGGTGCCAGCGATAGCGTTCTTCGTTGCGCTGGGCGGCATCCTCGGAACTGCTGTTCTCTCTCTTCTTGTCGTCAATGCCGTAGTCGTGAAGGAACTTCACGGACCATGCGAGTCTTTGTGTGTCTGCCGTCTCAAGCCAGTGCCGGATGTACGTTTGTAGTGTGCCCGGATGCAACCCAAAAGCCGGGAGCTGAAGCGGTGAAATATAGGGATGGCTCAGCAGTGTCGCGGGGTCGGCGTGAATAATCACACGCTGCTGCTGGATATCTCGAATCAGATGACGCGGATCACTGTCCGCATCGCCGCGCTGTACCGCGAATACGCTTTTGGCGTGCAAGCGTCCTCCAGCTTCAAGTTCGTGCAAAACCTGGTCATCCTGTGCATTATGAACCTCGGTGATGACGGCCTGTTCGTCTGCAAATGTGAACTCGCCCTCACGCGCCCGAAACGCGTTCAATGTAGGTGCAAAAAGCGCTGCCTGGGATTTGTAGGGGCCTGCGTTATCCGGTTTCGTCAGGTCAATTGTATCGTCTGAATCATCAGGACTCACGGTCTGCCAGTAGATGTAAACGTTTCCCACATCGCTTTTGTAGCGGGCGCACCGTCCGGCACGCTGTATGATGGCGTTAGCCGGTGCCAGTTCGGTATGCAGTGCATTGCTGCTCATATCCACACCGACTTCGATAGCTTGCGTGGCCACAACGATTGCGCTGCCGGTTTCACGGTCTCCTTCTTTTCCGAAAAGAGCGCGAATCCGTTCCTCGATGGCGCTGCGTTCCTCACTCAAAAAACGACTGTGGAGCAGAATGAGTTCGGTATCCGCAGGCCGGTTGGCGCTCAGTACATCGAACAACTTACGGGCACGATCAACGGTGTTGCAGATAACCAGGGAACGCTTATCATGCGACGCCAGCACGGAGTACGCCGATAATGGTTCATCAACCACCCGGTAATAGCGGTGCTTCTGCTGAGACTCCAGATTATCCAGTTGGTCGCGCTCGTGCTGCGTTGAAGGAACAACCACCGCGTTGAGCAGGCTTCCCAGTCTCTCGAGCAT
>CAZQIJ010000361.1:0-4937 GCA_964592955.1 uncultured Anaerolineaceae bacterium | reverse complement strand
GGGGCGCTCACGGGGGGGCTGACCCTGGGCGGGTCGGACACGCTGGCGGGTGCTGCCCGCACCCTGACCCGACTGCCCGCGCTGCAGGGGACGGCACTCCACGACGCTGCTGACCAGTTCACCGAAGGGGCAGCGGCGCGGCGGGTGGCGCGGGCGGTGCCGCTGGTGGGGGCGGCAGCAGGTCCGGCGCTGGGACGGCTGCTGCTGACCGACCGGGACGAGGATCACGCGCAGCGCGACCCTCAGGGGCGGATGGTGGCGCGTCCGATGCTGATTCCGGCGGTCGGTGAGACTCTGAAGGTCTGGACGGAACCGGTGGTGAAGAAGGCGAAGCGCGAGGAGCGGGTGGGAGCGTTCACGCCGGATGCGCGTGAGTACGCCGCCGAGATGCGCGGTGAGGAACTCGAACAGCACATCAGCGACGTGATGCGGGGTGGGACGACTCCCCGCCTCGATGCCAGCGCCGAGGCACTCACCCGTGCCGCGCAGACCCTGACCGGCGCGCTCCAGCTCTCCGGCAGCGGGAACGTGGCTGGGGTGATGGGCGATGTGCTCCGCCTGGCGCAGCACACCCACCCCGACCGCGCGTCGCTCGACCATCTGGCCGTCGCCGGTCTGATGGCGCAGGCGCTGGGGGTGACCCCGACCGACAAGCCGGTCATCGCGCAGGACCTCAGCCGCTTCGGGCTGTTTGCCGACACCGCCTTCCGGCTGGGGCTATCGCCAGAGCGGGCGGAGACGGTGGTGCAGGAGGTCAGGGCGTCCCCAGCAGGCACGCTGACGGAGGCGACCCGCAGCGGCCTCGTCACCCACCTGCATCAGGTGCAGGGGATGGGGTGGCACGCGGCAGAGGCGCAGGTGCTGCGCCTGGAGCATCACACACGGATGCTGCCCGACACGATCCAGGCATACGGGCAGGTGGCTGCTCCGCACGGTCATGACGCCGCGATGGCGGGAAGCGAGCCGATGATCCATGGCTGACGGACTGCGATTTCACACACTTGACGACCTGCGCGCGCTTGACCAGGACGCGCTGCGGGCCCTGTGGGAACTGGTCCCGACCGAGCGGCAGCGCGCCTACCGGGCCGCCTACGAGCGCGAGGTACGGGGGGCAGAAGCGCTGGGATCGGACGCACTGGAGGCGCAGGTGACGGCGGCGCTGATCGAACGCTACGCCGACGGTGCGCTCGTCCCGCTCGGTACGCGCTGGGCACGGACACCGTCCCGCGTCCAGGAGGCCGCACGCCGCGAAGGTGCGATGGCTGACGGGGAAGTCGCGGCAGGTCCGAAAGCCGTACCATCGCCGCGGGTTGTGCTCCTTCTTGCACTGGTCGCGCTGCTGTCTGCCGGGGTGCTGCTGTCGCGACTGGGTGGCGGCACTGCCGATCTTCCCCAGGTCACCCCGACCCCCACGCCGGCCCTCAGCCCGACGCCAACCCCGCTGGCGCTGGAGGAGCAGGATCAGGTGATCCGGGGCGGGGACGCCGGACGCGAGGTCGCCTACCCGGTCAGCCTGCAGGTCGGGGACGGCGTGCATCCGCCGCGGGTGTGGGTGGTGCAGCGGCGGCGCGTGGAGGCATCCGAGTGGCGCTTCGACCCCAACCCGGACACCGCCTCGTTCGTCTCCGGGATGGCGGTGCGTCCGGTGATCGGCATCCCCTGGTCTGAGGACAACGCCGCAGCCTTTGCCGCGATGGGGGGCGGGACGACCTTCACCGTGACTCTCAACACCGGCGCGATCCTGACCTACCACTTTGAGGAGCGGCGCGAGGTGCGGCGCAGCGAGACCGGCATCTTCCGCCAGGTCGGTCCGGGGCTGGTGCTGCTGCTGATCGGCGAGACCGACGCCGAGGGGCTGCCCACTGCCACGCGCACGCTGGTGACGGCATCCTACGACCCGCTGCAGGAGCTCGCGCGCAGCGGGGAACTGATCGGCGCGGCACTGGCGACGCTCCCGACCCCGACCGCCTCACCCGTCCCGGATGGCGCGGCACTGACCGGGATTGCCGTCGAGCCGATTCGGGTGACGGCAGCGGAGGGCATGCTGACGACTGAACTCCGCCTCTACAACGGCGGCAGCGAGACGCGCCGTATCTCCCCCGACGACATCACCCTGACGCTCGGCTACAGCGCGGACCCCATCGGCCCGGCAGTCCCGGCGGAAGGGCTGCAATCCTTTGACCTCTTCCCTGGTCAGGCCGCCGATGTGGTGCTGGTGTGGCGCTGGGAGGGCGAGCCGTTTGGCCGGTTGGGCGTGGGGGCGTGGCGGTTTGCGGTGGAATTCGAGAACTGAACAATGTGCCGCCTGATCGTTCGCAATCTATTTTCAGACAGATGCTACCAGAACAGACGGCACTCTTTTGTATTTGCCCGTTCTGCCAGAGGCAGTGGTGGGCGGGAACATCCGGCTCTCTTATGCCGCTCACCCCATTCGTGAATGTGGCGCATCTCAGCGACGGGCACAAGGTCGGGAAACACGAAACCCGTTATTATTGTTCCTGTTGTGCGGGTTATTCCTGTTGCGGTTGTCGCAGCGGAACCTGTCTGTATTGTTGTTGTTCCATGATCCGCCACGCAGCACGCGCTTCGCGCCCCGGTGTCCCCACATATCAGCCTTGAGGCTGGCTATGTCTTTTTCATCCATCCGCCCAACAGCTTGCCGATCTCGCTGGTGTGTTCGGTGGTGTGCTGGTACTGCTTCGGCGTCGTATACTTCAATTCTACCGCCAGACGCAAATATGCGCGCAGCAGATTCAGTTGAGTATCAGCCTGGATCAGATACAGCCTTGGTTCGGCTGTGTTTGTTGCCATGACTAACGCTGCATGGAAATCGAACAGTGCATCTTCAATGCGCTTTGCTAATCGAAATCGCTCGTGCCGGGGGAACTTGGCTGTGTGTTCAAATAGCCAAGCCATAAAGGCCTCTGTCTTGATAAAGATCGGCGACTGGTTAGTCATGAAGTTGCAGTTTCACGAAAGAGCTTCTGTCGCAGCCTATAGGTATCGCCATGCCTGATATGACCGAGCCATGCCATGACGCTGGATCGCCCCTGCTGGCGGGTGATTTCCCCCGTTTGATAGCGCCGCCACAGCGTTTTGAGACGGCGACGATAGGCGATGCCCTTACTGCGCTTAAGGCGGCGATGGTCCGGATAGATGGTGAAGCCCAGAAAAGGAATGCCTTGTGTGACCGGGCGCGGTTGGGCGCGAGTTTCGTGGATGGTTAGCCGCAGTGATTGGAGAAATGCAATAATCTGCCTGCGCCATTGGTGAAGTGTGGCCTTGTCGTCGGCAAACAGCAGAAAATCATCCACATAACGCACATACCCTCTGGTGTGAAGCGTGTGCTTGACGAACTGATCAAGTTCGTTGAGGTAAACATTTGCCCAGAACTGGCTGGTCTGATTGCCAATCGGTAGCCCGCGGGAACGCTCTGCCGCGAACAGGTTATCACCGGGGAACCAGCACATCTCATATTCAGCAGTCAGTACATCAGCGCCGCTCTCGATAATCTTTTCACACAGGCGCAGGGTTGGCATACAGGCGATGGTCTTTGCTAGAATGTCTTTGAGAATTGCGTGGTCAATTGACGGGAAGAACTGCTTGACATCACACTGCAAAACGTACTTGTAGCGGCGCATAAACTGTGTGCAGCGATCCAGCGCCGCATGAGTGCCCTTACGCTTGCGATTTGCGTAGCTGTCACTGATAAATTTGTGCTCATAGATAGGTTCCAAAGCACCAATGAGCGCATGATGAACCACGCGATCGCGGAAGGGGGCCGCGCTGATGCAGCGGCGCTTTGGTTCATGGATGGTGAAACTACGAAAGCCACCAGGGTGCCAGCTTTCAGATGACAGTTCCCGATGCAGCAACAACAGTTCGTCGTCCAGACAGCGTTCAAACGCTGCAATGTTGGACTGATAGCGCTTACCACGTCGCGCCCTGCGCCACGCAGCATGAAGCGCATCAAAATCGGTCAGTGCAGGATAAAGGTGTTTGTATGTTTTCATCAAGTCGCAAAGTTTGAAATTTTCGACTCGCCTTCGGCGAGAAGAACAGAATGCTCACTACGTTCGCTTCAGAAAAAACAGAAACCAGAATTCAGAAACTCAGTAACCAGAACACTAAGAGCGGGAAACACGAAACCCGTTAAAATTGTACCCGTCGGGCGGGTAATGCCTGTTGCGGTTGTCGCAGCGGAACCCGTCTGAATTGTTGAAGAACCATGATCCGCCACGCAGCACGCGCTTCTCAGTATTACTATTAATATCATTTGTATTATTGTTATAATCCGTCAAACACCACTCCCACATGTTACCCGCCATATCGACCACGCCGAAGGGACTGTCTCCTTTGTTCTTCCCTTCATATTGCCTGACCGGCGTGGTTTTGCCAATACCCTTTCCATCGACGTTGTTATTACAGCGTTTCCCGTCCCAATCATTACCCCAGGGATAAGCGCGCCCATCGTCGCCCTGCGCCGCATACTGCCACTGCGCTTCGGTGGGCAGCATGATCTTCTCGCCAGTCGCATCGCTCAGCCACAGACAGAAAGCCACCGCCTCGTACCAGGAGACGCCCACGACCGGCTGTTCTGCGCCGTTCCATTTGCCGTCGTTCCAGAAGCGCGGTTCAGTCCAGTTGTCCTTCTGGCGCTGTTCCCACCCCGCCGCTGTCCACCAGCGTTTTTCACTGTAGCCATTGGCCAGCATGAACCGCTCAAACTGTGCATTGGTCACCGGGTATTTGGCGATCCAGTAGCGCTCTGTCGGAATTGCCAGGGTGACACCACTTTCAGCGGTGTTCATTGTCCCGCGCCCGCCGGGAATCTCGATCCAGGCGAAGGGGTCGGGCAGCAGCGATAGGCTGGTGGGTTTGGTCGGCGCGGGGGAAGGTTTAGGGCGGCCTGCACGCGCGTTTCGCGAGGGCCGCGC
>CAZQIJ010000360.1:0-4943 GCA_964592955.1 uncultured Anaerolineaceae bacterium | reverse complement strand
CGTCGGGGCTACATCGGTGTTCGTCGGCGGAACATCCGTGCTCGTCGGGGCGACTGGCGTATTGGTCGCCGGTTCAGGCGTATTGGTGCCTGGCTCAGGTGTGTTGGTGCTGGGATCAGGTGTGTTGGTGGCCGGTTCCGGTGTTGCGGTGTTGGGATCAGGTGTATTGGTGGCCGGTTCCGGTGTGTTGGTAACCGACGGCAGTTCCACGGTGAAGGTGAACGGATTGTTGCTCGCGCCCAGCGTAGTGGTGCCATGGGTCGCGGTGACCGTCCAACTGTATTCACCTTCTTCGGTGAGGGCCGCAGCGCCGTCAACCGTCAGCGTGCAGGTGCTGCTTTCGCACGTCAGCGCGTCGGCATCCGCAGCCGGGGTCTGGCCAGCCAGCGTGACGTTTTCAGCCGTCGGGCGATCCAGATCGAAGGTGTAGCTGGTGGCGTTGGCGGATTCGGTCCAGGTGATGGCTGTCACGGTCGCCGGGTCGGTAACCACCGCAGCGTTGGCTGGCGATACCAGCATGAACGCACCCAGCGGAACCGGAGCGATGGTGAAGGTCATCGGGGCATTGCTGGCCGCTGTCGAACCGGCCGCGTTGACCGCGTCCACCGTCCATGCATAGGTCGCTGCGCCATACAGACCCTGCTGCTCAGGTGTCAGCGTGTAGGTCAGCGCATCGATGTCAGTCACGATGATCACATCGCTGGTGCCATCATTGATGGTCAGCGTGTAACTCTCTGCCTCGGCAGAGTCGTTCCACGTGTATTCGGTGGGTACATCTGGCAGCGTGTAGGTGTCGGTTGGCAGCGCATTCTGCGTGAATGCCCCCGGCAGCGGCAGCACCTCGAACGAGAATGGACCGTTTGCAGAGGGCGTGGTGCCGTTCAGGTTTGCTGCGATCACGTTCCAGGTATAACTTCCATCAACCAGCAGTGCCAGATCCTCGCTGTCCAGCACCGTCTCGCACGTCACATCACATGTGGTGACTGTAACGACGATGATATCGTTGGTGCCGTCATTGAGGGTCAGCGTGTAGCTGTCTGCCAGCAGCGCCGGTTCCCACGAGAACGTTGTCGGCGGATTGCCGGTGGGGAAGACGCTGTCATCGGCGGGCAGCAGCAGGTCAAACGTGGACGGTACAGGATCGCCCACTGTGAACGAGAATTCAGTTGTTACGAATTGTCGATCGCTGCCCACCTGCTCGTCGCTGACCGTAACCGTGTAGATTGCGGCTGGCAGCGCGGCATCTGGTGTGAACGTCGTTACATTATCGACTGTCGCAAAGACCCCGGCCACACTCTGCGCATTGTAGTCCACAACCGCGAAGTCGGTGTCGGAATCCATGTTCTTGTTCCAGGTCACCACGATGGTTGTGTTCTGATCAACACCTGTCGCGTCTGCTGCCGGTGTATGTGCCGTCACATGCGGGTCACGCCAGTTGGCGACCGTCGCTTCGATAAGCTGTGTTGCCCCAAAGCCGCCGATCGTGGCCTTGCGATTCGGGACTTCGCCATTGCCGTCAGCTTCTTTTTCGCCCAGGTCCCATGAACCGCGCGCAAACTTGAATTCCACTGCGGTTCCGCTGTCAAAGTCACCCGTCCATTCCCAGACCGTAGCACTCATCTGGGTCATCGGCGCGACTCCCGGATTCCACGGTCCCCATACGGCCTGGTCACCGACGATGAAGACCGTCCCTTCCGGTGTTGTTGCCGGAACAGTCACCCGGAATGTCACCGTAACGGTCATGTTGTCGGCAGTCGCCGTAAGGCCAGTGCTCAGCGCGCTTTCGTTAAAGCTCGTGTCGATCGCGCTGACGAAGTATTCATATTCTTCCAGGGCTGTGACCGTTTCATCGGTGTATTCGGTTTCCCCGATGACCGTATCGAGCAGTACCTCACCGCCCAACCCCGGCGTTTCTGTACGGTAGATGTTATACCCGTGTACTGCCACATCGTCCGTGCTGGCGTCCCAACCGAATTTAATCGACCCCGTGCGCCTATCCAGCACCGTGAGGTTAGCTGGCACAGAGGGCGGTGTGGTGTCGCTGCTGGCGATGACGGTCAGCACGCCCAGTTCAGCCGGGTCATCATACGGGCCATCGCTGTCTGCATTTTCCCACGTCGCGCCATTATCCACGCTCCAGCGCGTCGTGTAGTAGTACGTCCCCAACGCGTCAGGCAGCAGATTCCCCACATATTCGTCGTTGTTGCCGCCGTCTGTTTCGACGTTGAACGTCATTGCTTCCCACACCCAGCCTGCATCGCTGGGATCCTGCACCGTGCCATAGCCCAGCTCTGCACGGATACCGGAGGTCTGTCCGCTCGTTACATCTGTTGCACCCGCGATGTAGATGCGGCCATAGATGTCAACGGTCGGTGTCACCGCGCTGATCACGTGGGCAGGAATGGTCAGCGGGGATTGCAGGTTGTACCAGGCACCGGCCAGGCTCCACTGCGGTGTTGCCACCACTTCATTGGAGTTCTGGCTCACTAACCCGGTATTGTCACTCATCGCGCGCACGACGTAGTAATATTCAACGCCGGTTGTCACATCGTTGTCGGTGTAAGTCGTGTCGGCAGTCGTCCCGACCATTTCGGTGATGCCGTCGTAGTCGTTATCGTAGCCGCCAGAGAGCAGGCTGCGATAGATGTAGTAGGTGATCGCGTCACCGCTATCCGGTGTGACGGCATCCCAGCTCAGTTCTGCCGCGCCCGGTATCGCCGACGCCGACAGGTTAGCCGGGGCCGCCGGAATGGTCACAACTGGCCCACTCGTGGCAACCAGCAGCGCGCCACCCCAGGCGGTCGCATCGTTCCACGCTGGCACAGCCGCCAGGCTCAGCGCACCACCTGTAACGGTGTAGGCTTCAACCGTCGCGGTCGTCAGCACATCGTCGAAGACCATGCCTTCGGGCAGGTATCCGCTCACGTCAGCGGTCATCGCCTGCGCACTGTTCGAGCGGTTCACGAAGACAACCGCTGCCCCTGCAATGCTGTTGCCTACTGCGTGGCGGCGGCCATAGATGTACTGGTTGCCTGCGTCGTCCATTTCCAGCGGGCGCAGGTCGCCAATGGTGAGGGCGCTGTTTGCCTGACGGGTATTCGCCAGCAGCGTGTAGTATGCCAGCAGCGCATCACGCTCGCCCCCGATTTGCAGGTGCGAGAAGAACGGTGTGCCGCTCTCATCCAGCCAGGGATACGGCAGACGGTTATAAGGATCGTCTTCCCATTTGCCGCCGCTCCAGGTCTGCTGTCCTACCAGGCCGATTTCGTCCCCATAGTAGATGGTGGGCGCGCCGGGCAGCGTGAACTGCATCAGCGCCACACCCTGCAGGCGGTCAATCGTCTCTCCCCAGTCGTAAGACTGCGCCGGGAAAACGCTGCCATCAGAGGCTGTCGCTGGCAGATTGTTATCCAGCATAAACAGGGCGCGGCTGGTATCGTGGCTGCCCAGCAGGTTCATCATCGCGTGATAAGCTTCGGGTGAATAGCGTTCTGCCAGGTTCAGCAGCCGCTCGTTGACCACCGAAGGCTCATTGGCATTCGACCCGTCCGCGTTCAAAATGCCCGCCGAACTGCCGCTGTTGTGGTCATTGTCGATAAACTGAGAGTCACGCCAGAAACTCAGCAGCGCCGAGCTGAACTGGTAGTTCATCGTGGCGTCCCATTCGCCAGGGTTGCCATCCGGGAACTCAACGCCGCCGCTCACACCACCGCTCGTCCATGAGGTCGAAATGCCCCATTCTTCGCCCACGATATAGGCTTCCGGGTCGATGCTGTGTACCGCCTTGCGGAATTCTTCCCAGTAGGGGTTGAACTGCTCGCGCCCGTCCGTCAGCTCGGCCTGCATGCCATGATCGACTTCCGGCGCAACATCCAAACGCCAGCCTGCCGCACCCTGGCTGATCCAGTATTCGCCGACCGGTGCGCTCACCCCAGACCAGGTATGATTGATGCCATCGCGCCACACCAGATCCTGCGCCAGATCATCCTGCGTGCGCAGTACCGGCAGGCTGTCGAAGATGCCAAACCAATAGGGATAACCGGCAGGGCCATCGCACAGCGCGGGGTTAGTCTCTGTAGGAGGCATGATGAAGCTGTACATGGCGCGCAGCGGGCTGCCTACGCTTTCGCACGCACCCGCGCCGTAGGTGGCGTTGTCATAGCGCAGGTAGCGATCGAAGTAATAGCTGTCCGATGACGTGTGGTTAAACACACCGTCCAGCACAATCTTGATCTCACGATCCGCAGCTTCGCTCACCAGTTCCTGGAACGTGGCCAGTGTGCCGAAGTTATCGTCAATCTGGCTGAAGTCGCGCGTGTCGTATTTGTGGTTGGACGGCGATTCGAAGATCGGGTTCAGGTAAAGCACCGTCACGCCGAGATCGTCCAGGTAGTCCAGGTTATCGATCACACCCTGAAGGTCGCCGCCGTAGAAGTTGCGGCTGTAGGAGCCTTCGCAGGCATCGTTGGTATCCTGGCGCGGATCGCAGATCGGGGTATTCCAGTCGCCTTCAGGATCGGTCGAGCGCGTGATCGTCCCGAATGCCTCTTCGTAGAAGAACGTCCCATCCTCAAGGTTATTGTTTGAATCGCCATCGCGGAAGCGATCCACGAAGATCTGGTAGAAGATGCCTTCTTTTACCCAGTCCGGCGTCTGGAAGGCAGGATCATATACCGTAAGCTGCCAGCTCTTATCGGGGCTGTCGTCCTGGGGGTTGCCCCAGCCGCCATAGCTATCCATGTCTTCATAATAATCGACATCCGCGCCATCGATGGCGATGAAGCGATAGTAGAAGACGTTGGCCTGCGTGCCCGTGTTCAGCACATATTCATAGAAGTCATAGTCACCCGTAGACGCGACTTTGGTCATGTTGCCAATCGTCTGCTGGTCTAGTAGTCCACCAAAGTTAGATAGTCGGATAAAGGCGTTTGAGCTTGATACGG
>CAZQIJ010000359.1:0-4959 GCA_964592955.1 uncultured Anaerolineaceae bacterium | reverse complement strand
TCTTAACCTGTGGTTCGCACCTCTCTATCGCTCACTTGTTAACGTAGCTGCTGGCGAATTTGGCCAACAGACATTATCGTAAAACATGCGCGAAATTCTGTCAAGACCATTCCATGAGGCGAACCCAACACTGTACGCTGTGGGACGCTTGTTTTGAACATGTCCATGGTTTGCGCTCAGCTCAGCATATTCGCTGCTTAGGCCAACTGCCCCCACTGCACACTGCATCAACAAGCACAAAATCGCGATTGCGTGGCTGCGGTGCAGAAGGTGATGCGCTGGAAACCCTGTGGTGTGTGCATAGGGGTGTGGTGCATAAACGAAACAGGGTCACCCATGGCAACCCTGTTTGCTTACAAGCCTGCGTGCGCAGGTACGCTACTGGACAGAGAAGGGCACGGTATACGGTGCCTGAACCGGTTCGGCGTTGTGGCCGATAATCGCCAATCGCAGCTCATAGTCCCCCGGTTGGAGCGCGGGAACATAGAGAAATTCAAGCTGGCCATCGACCACGCTTTCGTAGTGTTCCTGGCCCAGTGTCGTCCAGTTTGGGAACTGCCCGCCGCGAATTTCGATTTTGTAGAAAGCCGCCTGATCTGGTGAAAACTGCGCCGTCCCCAGAATGGGCATTCCTTCGCCAGGAACAATCTGCCCTGGTGAAGGGGATGAGATAAACGCAGTCAGAATGATTGGCCCAAAACTGCCGCCTGTCAGCAGGTCTGGGCTGCACTGGATAGATGGCAGGAATGCCAGATTGCGCCCACGTGCGTAAATCTCGGCTTCGACGGCATCGTTAGCGTCTGGCGGCGGTGCCAGAAAGAGCTGCTCCCGTGCGCCCGCGGCGCTGGGCAGCAGTTCAACGGGCACGCGGCAGTAGCGGGGAGGCGGCGGCTGGCGCTGCCCTGGGGAAACGGGAAACTGGATGGCATTGGCGACCGCTTCCGGGATCGACTGCACCATCGCGCGGTATATGCCTGGCCCGGCAATACTGATGGTGTCCTGCGTGGGCTGCTGCTGTTCCTGCTGCGGATACTCTAGCTGGCCATTCCCGTTCGGGATTCCGGCAGGGCTGTCCAGCAGCAGCTCCTGGATGGCAGGGGTACACTGCACCGAGCCATCGGTGATGGCGTCCAGGTCGCACATCTGCTGCCAGGAGAGACCAGACGGGGGTTCTCCAAATCCGTTGGCCTGAAGCTGCCCACCCACAGCGAATTCTTCCAGCATATCTGCATTGCCGCTGATGGTGGTGATGACGGTGTTCCAGATGGGCGCTGCGCCCGTTAACCCGGTGGAATTGACCAGCGGATCACCGTTGTTGTTGCCAACCCATACCCCAACCGCGACGTTGCGGGTATAGCCCACCGCCCAATTGTCCTTCACCTGCTGTACACCGGTCGTCCCGGTCTTGACCGCTGCCGCCAGCGCCCCAGTGTTCAGAGGACTGTTGGTCCCCATCACGATGGAACGCGCCGCGTTATCGCTAAGGATGCTGCTGATCACATGGGCGATGCGCGGGTCTACCACCTGCCGTCCGAACCCGGTTTCATCCACTGTGGCCGGTGTGAAGTTGCCCTGCGGGCAGCCGTTCTCATACTGGTAAATGATGTTGTCCTCGTTATCCAGCACACACAGGATGGACTGTGGCTCCACATACACACCAGGATTGCCAAGGGCGGCAAACGCTGCGGTCAGTTCCAGTGGGCTGACCTCCGCAGCGCCCAGCGTCAGCGACAGCCCATACTGGCTGGCATCGCTGTTCAGCGATGTGATGCCGAAGCGCTGCATAAAGTTGATCAGATAATCCACGCCCACATAGTGGCGCAGCGTTTGCACAGCCGGGATGTTATAGCTGTTGGCAAGCGCCTCGCGCATGCGCATGGGCCCGTGGAACGTACCATCATAGTTGCGCGGTTCGTAGGCTTCTGAACCGGGGATACCGATCACCGTGCGCGTGTCCCAGATGATATCGCCTGGCGTCATGCCGCGTTCCAAAGCCGCTGCATAATTCAGCGCCTTGACCGTACTCCCAGGCTGGCGCAGCGCGGTCGTCACGTTAACGCGCCCGTCAATCGCGTCATTGTAGTAGTCGATACTGCCGACCATCGCCACGATTTCGCCCGTCAGCGGCGTAAGCACCACAACCGCACCATTGCTCACATTGTTGGCGGTCAGGCGGCTGATCTGGTCGCGCGCGGTGCTCTGCACAAAATCATTAATCTCAGTATCAACCGTCGTGTAGACCTGAAGCCCGCCAAGCGCGATGGTTTCGGGGGAGTATCCCAGGCGCGTCATAAGGTCTTCCAGCCTGCTGCGTGCGTAAACTGTGAAGTGCGGCGCGCGCAGCAGCACATCGGCAGAATCAAAGCGCAAACCTTCGTTTATGGCAGCGTTGCGCTGTTCTGCCGTGATGTAGCCTTCATCCACCATCTGTGCGAGCACATACAGCCACCGCTGCTCTACCGCCGTTTGCACTGCCGGGTCGGGGTTGAGCGGGTCGAGTTCAGCGGGAGCCTGTGGCAGCCCAGCCAGCAGCGCCGCTTCACCCAGCGTCAGTTCGCTAACGTCTTTCCCGAAGAAAACCTGCGAAGCGGCCTGTGCGCCATACGCCAGATTGCCATAGTAGATCTCGTTCAGGTACATTTCGAGGATGTCATCCTTGCTCGTGCGCCCGGTGAGCGAAATCGCCAGCAGAATTTCCTCCGCCTTACGGGTGGCGCTGCGTTCCGACCGGTAATCCGGCGGGAACAGCACATTGCGCACAAGCTGCTGCGTGATGGTACTGCCGCCGGACGTCGCGCTGTTCAGGCCAACATAGCCCAGCAGCGCGACGGTCGTCGCGGGGATATCCACACCAATATTCGTATAGAATTCGTCGTCCTCAGTCGCAATCGTCGCGTTAATGAGATCCTGCGGAATCTGCGAAATGTCCACGTTGGTGCGGCGGCCTTCGTTAAAGACCTCATACAGCGCGCGTCCATCGCGGTCATACAAAAACGTGCTCTGAAAGTTGCGATATTCCTCAAGCTGTGCGACACGCTCGTTCAGCAAATCACCCAAACGCGCAGACGCCAGCACCCCTGCGAAAACGGTGACGCACGTCAGGCCCCCACAAAAGGTTACAAACAGGCCGACGAAGATCGCCAGACATCCGGGGTTGAACCCGCGCTGGCGCTTGCGCTTGCGCGATGGCAGCGCCTGCTGTGGGGTTACAACCGCCGGATTGCGCCTGGCAGGGGGCGGCGGTACGTTCGCGGGCTGTGCTGGCTGCGGCGTGTAGTTGGCGGGCCGTTGGTAACGGGCATCGGCGGGTGCCTGCTGCGAGGATTGAACGCGCGGTGTCTGCAGCGTGGGCGCGGCGGGCTGCCGGGAAAAATCCGGGTTGGGATCCAGGCCGCCGCTGCCGGGAAGCGTGGGCGCGTTGGGGCGCTGGTTAGGCATCGTCATCATTTTGTTAATGATGCGTCCTTCATCACGCTGCGTCAGGTCATCACTGCGCGGCAGCTTGAACGGCACATCGTGTTCATCATCATAAGCTTCTTCATATGCTGCGGTACGATCCTGCGCGCGTAGTTCTTCATCAGAGAGCGCAGGAATGTCGCCGGTCTCGTCGTCATCGACCCTGGGTTCCGTCACTGCTTCAGGAGACAGCGTCTCTGCGGCAGCGGGATCCCGGATGACCGGGCTTCTGGACGGCGGCAGCGCGGCATTGTCTTCAACGACCTCAAAATCACCCGTGATGATATCGTCAGGTGGTTTGGCAGCATTGGCGCGCAGATCAGAACGCCGCATGGGGACGATGTCGTCGCTGCTGCTTGCATCCTCAGTGGACTTCGGCAGCTTGAACGGAACATCATCGTCACGGTTATAGTTTTCCGGTAAATCTGGGGACATGCGTAAACTCCGACAGGAAGCATGAGCTGTCTATGCTACCAGTGTAGCAGATTCGCAGGAGGACTGTAGGGGCGTCTACCTGACGCTTGCTGCACGCTTAGGTTACACTTTATCTCAGAGGATGACGTGCGCCGGGTAACACCCGTATGTATCCGAAATACCGTCGCTTGTTGGTGCTGGATTTCAAGCTACGGTTAATTCGCATGAAATGTGAACCTGATATTCTGAGTTTGAGTGGATCTCGCCCCCAAAAGTGAAATGCACCCACACATGTCGTTCGCTCTCCATGAGTGTCATAACCCTATGACGGGTACCAAGTGGCCAATGGCTACGCTGAAGCAGTTGCCATTGGCCCAGCCCCGGCAGAAAGTATGTGGTGACACGTCCAGTCGCTACCGTGCAGGGGTGGGTGCAGGAGCTATCACTACTGGCACAATTGCAGCGTTACTGATCGACAAATATCATCCCGCAGCCCAACCCGTGACCGTATTGATAGGACTCAGGGCCGCCAACCACCAACCGTTATCTGCCGTGCGGCCTACCTACCGGATACACCGCACCCCCATTTAACACAGCAATGACACCCGCATGGGTCGTTGGTGACGTGCGGACGTTCAGGTAATTGGCATTCACCGCAATTGCCGTCGCCGTAGCCTGCGCGGTGGTGGACTGTGCAACAGTGAACATAACCGTCATCACAAGGATGCATAGGGTCACAATTCGACGCATTGGTGGCTGCCCCTTTCGAACACAGATATCTCTGTCTGTGAAATTACGCCACTATTGGAGACGCCGAACAGCCATTTTGTCATTCCAGCATTTACCCCACAGTGTAGGGCGCGACGCCTGCGGGAAACCGACTGATCGCCAATGACCGGGCTTGTTTGCCGTTTGAACTGCCGCACCTGCGTGTATCCCGCACGTTTCACGCTATGGCCTGGCGTATCATCTGAATGCACCCCCGAAGCTGATCATCGCTGTGGGCTGCCGCCGGACCACATTCCACGCATAACCGGTTCTCCCCCGACAAAAGGTGGGATAATTCTGGATCGTGAATTACAGGTGGGT
>CAZQIJ010000358.1:0-5008 GCA_964592955.1 uncultured Anaerolineaceae bacterium | reverse complement strand
CTTCGGCGTTGAAGCCGCGCGGGTTCTGGCTGTTGACGACCCCGAAGACGCCGATCACTTTATCATTGAGGATGAGCGGGGTGGCGATGATGGAGCGCATAGGGCCATCCGGGGTGTTGGCGTGTATGGTATCGGCCTCAGTGAGCGAGCGGCGCGAAATACGATTGATGATTTCGTAGTAGGTGGGTGCAGAGAGCAGATCGGCGCTCGTGGTCGCTTTCAGCTCAAGCTGCTGTTCGCCCTGTTCGTTGTAGAGCATGACAAACCCCAGCTCGCACGAAACCGTTGTGCAGATTTCGAGCAGCACATTCTGCATCATGCGGTCAAAATCGCTCTCCCTGTCGCGGATGCGATCCAGGCGATAAATGGCTTCAAGTTCTTTATTGCGCTGGGCGAGCTGCTGCATCACGCGGCCATAGACGATGGCCGAATCCATCTGGCTGGTCATGGCATGCAGCAGGCGCTGGTCAGAAACTGTGAAAGGGGTGGTGCGCCCCACAACGACTGCACCCAGGCGGACGCCAGACACAATAAAGGGCGCAGCCATGACGATGAGGTCATCCATATCCGGTGGGGTGGGGATGACCTGCGGCAGGTGCAGGTTGCTGCTGATCTCCCGAATACTGCCGATGGCAGCAGCCGAAAGGCTTTGGCGGCCAACGATCCCGCGCACGATAAGCTCGCCGGTATCCATATGCGAGAGCAGCACCATGCTCAGTTCGCCCTTGAAATACTCGACGAGCATCGTCGTAAAGCCGCTGAGAAGCTCGCTTTCGCCAACGAGGGCGTCGCGCATACGGTCAATGTGGAAGATGGCTTCAAGCTCGCGGTTGCGCTGACCGAGTTTCCACAGGGTGCGCGCCTGGATCACCGCAGAATCAAGCTGGCTTTCGGCCACCTTAAGCAGGTGCTTGTCGCCTTCAGGGAACGGTTGATCAGTTCGGGCGAGAAAGATGCTGCCCAGGGGCGGCGTGTCTTTGAGGGCGATCTGCATCCCCAGGCTGTGCGCCCAGTCCAGGCCGGGGACCGCGCCCGGCAGGCTGAGCGCGATGGCTTTGCGGCACCAGTCCAGCGCGCGTTCTTCGTGAATACCGCTGCTAACAATCAGGTCGATGGCGGTTTCGGTTTCGTCAATCAGCATGACGGCGCAGATATCTGCCGCAAATTCGGTCTTCAGCAGCCCAACAATGGCCACAAACATCGCGGCAGGGTTATCATTCTGATGCACGGCATCGCGCGCGGCATCTAATGCGAACATCAGGTTAAGTTGTCGCTCTTTTTCACGTTCCTGCTGCAGGAGCGTTTCGTCCATACTTCTTGCCCCCTATTGCCCGTTCTGTAAGGATTATAGTGCCGCGAGGGATTTAACGAAACCTGAAAGCGCGCGGTGCCTGCGGGTTTGGGGTGGCGCACAACGAACCGCCGCCCCTCCGAAAAGTGAGGCCATGTCGCAGGTTTGTGCTGCGCCTGAAGCCCGCGCTCAGTGCTGAAGGCATGTAGGGGGCGTGAGGGGCGATTTCGCCTTAACGTCGGTGGAGTCGTAGTACCAGGACAAGATTGAGATGCAGGGTGAAACGCACATCGTATGTATGGGGGCACTGCCCCCATAACCCCGGCAGGGAGCGAAGCCCCCTGCACCTGCATCCCGCATGTTCATCTTCTCGCGGTAGTCGTTACGCCAGATGATGGCGCAGCTTTTGAGCGCAGGATCATTTGTTGTCAATCTCGGTTCGCCATCAGGCCCGTGCGGAAACCGCGCTCCTTGTGGCAGATCCAGGCGCTGGCCAGCACCATTCACGGCCTTTCAAATGTGCCGCCAGTACGCAGCAAACACACCTGCTGCCATGTATAGCGTGGGACATCGTTCGTCCAGTAGGGCGCAACACGCCAGGTGTACGTCCCGGGCTGAGCGGGCAGACGATCCAGCAGGATGACGGCGGTGGTGCTGTAGCTGTCGAAGGCGGTGCGGCGTCCGTCTGGCGAGATGACGATGACGCTGTAGATCTCTGCGCCTTCCAGGGCCGGGTAGGTTACGACAAGCTCGGTATCGCCGTTAAGAAAATCACCGGACCGGGTGAATTCCCCCTGCCAGTCGTCGCAGAAATCGCGCGTGAGGTCGAACACCTCTGGCACGCGGCCATTGCGGTCACGCGGGAGGCCGATGCCGGACGGCGGGATCGAGTTGAACGGTACGCTGGTGCGAATGAGGCGGGCATAGACCCACCCGACGCTGCCGCCGAATTCGACCTACAGCCACTGGCGGCCATCCCAGGTGGCGATTAAATCGCCGCGCCGCCCCAGGACCGTCACCGACGCATTCACGGGAAGCTGCCCGATGACGCTGTAGGCGAAATCCGGGCCGACCGCTACCAGCGCGTTATCGAAGGCGACCAGACCGGTGATCGGTTCACCAGGCTCGGCGGCGTCAGGATCACCGGGCGGCTGCGCGCGCGTGGACGGCACAAGCGCGCACATCAGGGCAAGAAAAAGAACTGAAATCGTCAAGCGCATGGCGCACACTCCTCTTGTTGGACAAGCATAAACGAACCGGACTATAACGACTCACCCATCGAAGCTGAGGCTCAATCGCCCTCACCCAGGGTCCCGCTCCCCAGGTCAGAGCGGCGGGGACGCGCGAGGTGAGGTCAGGCAAGCCTGAGCCGTTTACACAGGACTACCGGACTAATCGAAGCAGGGCACGCCAGCTTCCTGCGCCAGCGCACGCTGCCGCCATGTGAGAAAGGGCTGCACGTCTTCGGTACAGGTGGCGATGGAGGCCGGGTGAAGGCTGCAAAAGCTGCCGTTCTGGCGCTGGAGGACGAGTGAACCCGGAAGTGCGTTATCGCCCGTCAGCGGGTCTGGGCTGAACCCTTCGCCCATAAAACCGGTATCGGCTGGGACACGCGCGGCAAGGATGGCATCGCGCACGGCAGCGGCGTTCAGGTCGGCATCTGCGCTGAGGCTGAGTGCAGGGAGAATGTGGCGCAGCAGCGTGTAGACCCCTGCTGCGCTGAGATCTGCGTCTTCGCCGGGCGGCTGGCGGAACGTGGTGCTGTAGGCTGACCGGTAGCGACTGTAGACCTCACCAAGCGCGTCTTCGCGGAAATCTGCGCTGACATACCCGGTGGACGACACGCTGATAAAGGCCTCTGAATAGACGAAGCGCTGGCAGGCATTGGCGCGGAAAGCACCGTCGCCTATATGAATCCAGGCGGCGAGGTTGGCGTCTGCTTCGCGGGCACGCCACCACAGACGATCAGCATCGGCATCGAAGGCCCCCAGGAAGACGACGTTAATCGCTTCGGCGCGCAGCGCTTCGGCCAGCGCGACCACCTGCGGGAAGTTGTAATCTTCGTAGGCCAGCTCGATCACCGGCGTCAGGGCGCTGCGCACACCACGCGCAATCTGCTGCCCATAGGGGCTGTCCTCATAGACGAGGGCCGCGCGCAGCTCTGGCACGCCGAAGCCAGGGCGTGCCTCGCGGAGCGCAAATTCTGCCGCAGCGCGCCCTAACTGCTCGTAGGTGGGCCGTGGCGAAAATGTCCAGGGATTGGTATCGCTGAGGGATTCTGTCACCTCCCACAGCAGGAACGTGTCTTCGCCAGCCAGTTCGCGCAGGCGCTCGCTGACAGCGATCATGCCGCTGCCCGCGATGACGCTGATTCCTTCGTCCTGCAGCGCGGCTACCGCCCGATCAACATCCGCCCGGTTCTTCGCGTCCTGATACACCCACTCGACAGGGCGACCGTTAACCCCGCCGCAGGCGTTAAGCGCCTGTGCCACCGCCTGCGCTCCCTGATAGAATTCGCCGGTAGACGCCGCGAGCAGCGTCCCCTCTGGAAAGATTGCGCCCAGGCGCAGGGGTGCGCCCACCGCAGGCTGGCAGCCTGTATGCTGTGCGGCGGAGGGTGCCAGGCAGAGCAAGAGCATGACCCCCACGAACGCGAGTCTTAAGGTATGTTGCATGGTGCGACCTTTCTTAAAGAGCGCGAATGGTATCCAGATTCTATAATGAAGCGGTCCGTCGTCGAACAGCCGTAGGGTTGGCGTACCCTGTTCGTGTGGTCTTCCGCCCCAATGCGGCGGTACTGTTAATGATAGTGAGCGCAGTTCTTTTATCCAGGGATGGCTTTATGCGACGATTCACCTTTCCTTTCAGTATAGCGCTGTTGAGCATTCTCGTTGTGGCCCTGCTTGCCGGTATGTCATTGGGCCAGGAGGGGACTTTACCTGAGGGCGGCACCCCAACCGCAGAAGCCGCGTTTTCTATTCACAGCGAGATCGGGCGCGCACTGCCGCGCACTATCGTCTATGATCCGAATTATGAGCGCTACGCGGTGGTCGATGCTTATGGGCGGCTGCTGCTGATTGACGCCCAGACCTACGACACGCAGCATGTTCTGTATGAGCGCGGACAGTATTATGACATCACCTTCAGCCACAACGGGCGCTGGCTGGCGCTGGCCATGGAGCAGCGCATTGAATTGTGGGACGCGCAGACAGGCACCCGCACCGCCGACCTTATCGACCTGGGACAGGCGAAGCGCGTCATCGGACCGCTGACGTTCTCGCGCGATGACAACCTGCTGCTGTTCTATGGCATCTATCCCGCCCCGCGCGAGATCCGCCGCACGGAAAATGACGAGGTAACGGTGCCCTGGCTGTGGAACCTGCCTGCCGCCCGCAACGAAGCCGTCTCCACGTTCCCGCGCCAGCTCGAAGCGTGGCAGTTCTTCGATTACAAGTTCGGGTTTGTGCTGGGCCCGGATGATCGCCTGGTGGGGGCACTGCCGGGGCGTGTGAACGTCATTGACGCCCACACGCTGGATGTGGTGTTTGAGATTGCGACGGACCGCTATGAGCGCGACGCACTGAGGGTGTGGTTCAGCCTGGTGGATAACCAGATTTATCTGCGCCCGGTGACCACCGACTCTCTGATCCAGATCGACACGCAGCGCGGCGCGCTGGTGGAGATCCCGCTTCATCGCAGGCTGGCGCAAAGCGACCT
>CAZQIJ010000357.1:0-5008 GCA_964592955.1 uncultured Anaerolineaceae bacterium | reverse complement strand
GTAGGTTGTGTCCAGCCATTCCAACATCGAAAAATAGTCGCTGGGGGCGTGTGACCCCCAGGCCAGTACCGGACGGATTCGGGTGTTGATGGCCTCCTCGCCGAAGACTTCGCCGAAGATCGTGCTGATTTGCACCATACGGCGGGCGTGGCGGCGTTGGCCCCAGATGTCGGGATTGGTGGTCACTGGCGTGTTGAGCACACTGGCCAAGTCAGCTTCGACCTCCGCAGTGGCTGCCTGCAGGTTGTACTGGCCGCTTACGAAGGCCTGCAACCAGACTTCGTTGCCATGCTCAACATAGATATTGAGTGACGCGTTCAGGCCTGGGGTGAAGGCATTGCCATCACGCAGCAGCAGCGCAAGCTGGCGCACGTAGTTATCGTCGGCGGCCACCGGCACGTTGATACAGATGTCTTTTTCCAGCGTGTTGGCCAGCAGGATCACGTATTCCCACGCGAGGCCGTAATGCGGTGGGTCGATCTGCTGGGTGGCGTCGGCGGGGGTATGACGCTCTGCCCAGGTATAAAGGTTGTCGGCATCCGTGTAGCTGCTCACGCCGCCGTTGCTGTTCGTTTCTGTCAGGTTCATGAAACGCAGCGTGCTGTACGGCGCGTAAAGTGTCAGATATGAGTCCAGAAAGATCTGGTCGGTATTGGCTGGGTAGCCTGGGCGGATCAAGCGGATGTCGCGGACACCACCCTCGGTATTGTGGAAAGCCATGACCATCTGCTGCGCGCCGGGGTGCTGGATAATGTCTGCTGTCGTGGTGTTGGTGGCTTCGTCATACTGGAGATTGGCTACAGTGAAGTAATCGCGGCCTGTCCAGTCTGTGATGTCGGCGCGCCCAGTGAATGACAACTTGTATGTGCCAGAGATCTCGTTCATGTAGACTTCAGGATCATCGATCGTATTATCGGGTGCCGAAAAGTAGACACAGCATGGGCGTTCATCCCAGACCCATGTCACGGCGTCTTCCAGGGGCCAGCCCTGCTCATCAGTGCGGGCGGGGCCGCCGTTGGCCAGGCTTTCGAAGGCGCGCGTATAACGCATGACGTCCACAAACTCTGGCAGGCTGACTTCCACCCCCAGCATGGGCGTCACATGGGGTGTGGCATCCTCCTGAGCGGTGACGGATAGACCGCTAAGGCAAGCCAGTGCCAACACACAAGAGAAAAAATTGCTAATCCTTTTAATAGTCATTAAATGCTCCTTGCCTTTAATAGTTTAACCGGTGCGCGTTTTCCACCTTTCAGGGTGGCTGAATTTGGCAGCAAACGCCGCGAGCGTAGGTCGGTGACCGTCCGCACCCTCGCGGCAGTGAACAAGCAGTTAACTTTCGATCACGAATCCCTGCGCGGGAATCTCGCGCTCGGTTACCAAGACGGGTGACGTGTTGAAGTTTACGGTAATGGCACCGTTGGTGAAGGTCGTCCGCTCAACGTTCGGTGCCACATATTGGTGGTAGAGCAGTTCGTCAAAGCCAATCTGGGCATGCCAGCGATCAACTTCGCCCCCGCGGCTGAAGCCAGGCCGCTGCGCATGCCAGTCAGCCGGGCTAGCCAGGTGCCACAGCTTGCCGTAGCCCCACAGCATCTCCGGCAACCAGGTGCCGTCCTCTGCTGCGGTGGGATAGCGATAGCACACGGCGGCATCGTGGAAGACCAGCCCCCACAGTGGGATTGATACACCGGGGCGGTGGCGGTGGCGGTTCTCGTACCAGTCTACATACGGGATACCGAAATCGGTGCCTTCCTCACTGCCCAGAAGCAGATTGCGTGATTTATAGAAGCGCAGGATATCGAGCTTGCAGGCATAATCGTGGGCACGGGTGAGCACATTGCCGTCCTCATAGCTTTCGAAAAACTGCATTGCCGTAACCGTGTCCGGGAACATGGCCTGCGGGGTCAGCGTTTGCAGGTGCTGCCAGTTGCGCTGCAAATAACCCAAGGCGCTGCGGATGTTCAGGATGTAGGCCTGCCCGCCTGCCCAGAAACCGCCGCGCATCAGCCGTCCCGCGCGGTCCTGAATGATGCCCTGTGGGAAGCTGGGAGATTGGGGGTAGATGTCCAGGTAGTTGTCGTGCAAAGCAACGTGGAAGCGTTCCTGCCCCTGAAGGACGGCGCGCAGCTCTTCGATGGTGCCCAGCGCGGGTTCTGGTGGCCACACGTCCGGGTGTCGCTCGTCATAGCCGCCGTTAATCCAGCCGCGCAGTACAACCAGGCCAGACTGCATGCCCGCGGCACGCAGCTCGGGGAGGATAGCGGCAGCCTGTTGGTGCGTGAAGTAAACGTTCAATCCATCGCCTGCCGCTTCCGGTACAGGTTCCAACAGGTCTTCGTGATTGCGGCTGTGAGTGGTATCCGCCTGCCAAATCGTTGCCAGGCGGCCACCTTTAAGGTCGTTGACACGCGGGTCTGCGGCGGCCTTTTCTGCCAGGGAACGCAGTAGACCTTGTTCGCGGGCATAGGCGCGGTAGGCTTTGGCCAGTCCCACATAACCGCCCTCCGTCAGGCGATAGCGGACAGTGCGCGTTCCAGACCAAGTGCCCAGACTCTTAAGCCATAGGGGTGCTATCCGCAGGCCGTTGGCCAACGCACCGGCGCTTTCGAAGCCTTCGTGCTGCACAGCCATCCAGCCTTTGTCACCGTGTAGGCCGCCAAACCAGCGCATGTTCAGGTGGACAGGATATACCCAGGCGTAGGACGCCGCCAGCGGTTCACGGATCCAGCGTCCTACATTCTGTGGAATGACCAGACTTTCTGACACGATAGGCGTAGGGAACACCAGACTGGGCAGATTTTCTGCCACATCGACGATACGCACCTCCAGCCAGGGGCCGTCCAACTGATACTGGACCGTCAGTGCCCCCTGGATCGTACCCGGTTCACTGATCAGAGAATAGCGGATGGTCTGGTCATCAAGCTGTTCTCCCCGGAACCGCGCCGAGTACTGCTCACAAAAGGACCGTTCATTACGCAGCCACACATGGCCAATGTCAACCGGGCCTTCTTCCTGGCGGGCGACCGGGCCCATGTGCCACACTGTGGCGTTGGTACAGTCGACAATGTCGGTTGTGGCGTCGGCGTGTACTGTGACGCGGATGATACCGTTGTCTGCGTGCCAAAGCATCAGCAGTGCTCCTTTCTCTACCTGCCTAACCGCTTCATGGCATCGCCCCTGGGGGAGCAGCGCCGCTTTGTGTGCGGTTATTAAGAGCGTCAGCATTTGTTTCCGGTCACAATTTACTGCGCTTTCTGAGCTTTGTCAAGCAGTCGTGGTAACCGGCAGCATGCATCCGGAAGGGAGTGAGTGTGTGCAACAGCACCCGGAAAGGGCCAAAAACCTGTGCAGAGGGTTCAGAATGCGCAGCAACTGCCTCCAAAGTGCTCAGATGAAACGCTTTACTTGCTTGACAGACAACCGTTCCAATGTTAGCATCAGATTGTGATCAGTCACAATCTGATCGCAAGAGAGCCGACTTGAAGATAAGGAGTTGTTTATTCATGCATAATTAGTTTCTTAAGACCGTTGGGGTATTGGCACTGCTGCTGCTGTGCCTGACCGTCGTGAATGCACAAGAAGAACGCATCGTCGTAACACACTGGGACTTATTTGTTACCCAGGAACCGGCGCTGTCCGCTGCTATTGCGCAGTTCGAGAGCGAGCACCCCAACATCAGTATCGAACGCTCGGTGCAGTCAGAGTTAGAAGAACTTCTGCCGCTGGCCTTTGAAAGCGGCAATGCAGGGGATGTTGTGTGGCTTCCGCAAAATACTTCATTCAACAACCTGGCCAAGTCCGGTTGGTTACTGGATATCTCCCAGTTTGAGGATCTTGAAGACCTGCAAGACCGCTATCCGCAGCCTGAACTGACCATCGCCGAAGGCGGCAACATGATCGACGGCGTCCTCTACAGCATGCCATTTGAAGCTCCCCTGCCATGGCTGCAGATGTACGTCAACACTGGCATGTACCGCGAAGCAGGCATTGTCAATGACGACGGCAGCGTTGACCTGCCTGAAACTTGGGATGACGTGATCGAAAACTCGCGCATCATCAAAGAAAACCTGGGCCAGTATGGCTATGGCTTCGGTGGTGCAGACACCTGGGCTTTTGGCTGGCAATGGTGGATGTGCCAGCTTAATGGCACAGCCTACAGCTTCCGCGGCTTTGGCTGGAACCACCAGACGGGCGAATTTGATTCGGCAGAGCGGCCCTGTTACACGGACCTCATTGAAGGTCTCCTGACAATGCGCGACGAAGAATTGATCCCGCCCAACGCCATGTCGTTGACAGACGAACAGGCGCGCGCAATGTTCGCCACCAACGAAATAGCGCACATTCAGGGTGGCACCTGGATCATACCAGGTTGGGCGCAGACGCATCCGGATTTCACCGACTACAGCGCTGTACCGCTGCCCATCGTTAACACGGATGGCCCGCGTACCGGGTTCTATGCCAACCGTGGAGGCCGCATGTGGGGCATGAACGCCAACCTCGTGGATGACCCGGCCAAGATGGAGGCCGCCTGGGAATGGTTCAAATTCCTCCACAGCCCAGACTTCGCCCGCCTGTGGACCGAGTCGGGCAGTGGCCTGAGCCTGCTGACACCCGGAGATCCGGCGCAGTATGGCACCACCCCGGCCATGAGCGCCTTCTTAAGCATGGGTAACCTGGTCGTGGCGCAGCCCCCCATTGACGTGCGCAACCCGGATACAGTGCAGATTCAACCGACGCTGATCGGCCCCAACGAAGTCGATATCCTCATCGGCCTCTATACCGGTGAGCTGACGGACATCCAGGCAGCCCTGGCCGACCTGGACCAGCGCAACGCTGAGGCACTGCTGCTGGCCATCGAGGATGCTAACGCGGCTGGCTACAGCGTCGAGCTTGAGGATTTTGTGGTGCCGGACTGGGATGCCACGGAGTCATACACTGGCACGCTGGAGTAGACCTAGTGCAAGGTCAGCGATCAAAAGTTGAATAAGTTGAGAAGCGGTTGAGTGTT
>CAZQIJ010000356.1:0-5026 GCA_964592955.1 uncultured Anaerolineaceae bacterium | reverse complement strand
CGGTACGCGTGGCACCCTTTCTGGTGCTGCTGGCGGCGCTTGTTGTCTTTCCGCAGATCGCACCGGCCTACATGCGCACAACGATGACGCAGGTGCTGATCTTCGCGATATTCGCGCTCAGCCTGAACCTGATCTTTGGCTACACCGGGATGTTTTCCCTGGGGCATGCCGCGTTTTTCGGTATGGCTGCTTACACTTATGGGATCCTGTGGACGCATCTGGAAATCGAGAGCTTCTGGTTGCTGCTGCCCATCGGGATCGCCGCCGCTGCGCTGACTGCTGCGGTATTCGGGGTAATAGCGCTGCGGGTGAGCGGTATGTACTTTCTGTTTGTGACGCTGGCGCTGGGCGAACTGCTGGCCGCTGCCGCGCTCAACTGGAGTGACCTGACCGGGGGCAGTAACGGGCTTTTCGGCCTGTTTTACCCGGACATCGGTTTTGATATTCGCTTGCGCGCCACAGAATTCTACTATCTGGTGCTGGCCGTGTTTGTGGTGGCCGCTGGTGCGCTTTACCTGCTGAAGAAGTCGCCGTTTGGCCTGGTGCTGCAAGGCATCCGCGACGACGAAGGACGCATGAAGCATCTGGGCTACAACGTCTGGCTGTTCAAGTATCTGGCATTCGTCATCAGTGGTGCTTTTGCTGGGATTGCAGGCGTGTTGTTCGCCCCTTCTATCGGGACGGTTGTCCCGTCGTACCTGGGCACGGCGACCTCCGCCCTGGTGATGCTGATCGTGATCGTCGGCAGTTCACGTGTCTTCATCGGCCCGGTTGTGGGGGCGCTGGTAGTGATCTTCCTTCAGTACTACGTCAGTGTGTGGGAACCTGCACGCTGGCCGATGATTCTGGGTGTGATCTTTGTGCTATCGGTGCTGTTTCTGCCGGGCGGTATCGGCATCTACATCACACGGCTGTACAACCTGCCGCTGTATCGTCCGCGCCGTGCGATGGGGGCTGAACCTACTGCCGACCACACCCCTGCTGCAGCGGCTTCCCAGGAGTTGGCCTGATGGCGTCACAGATCTCATTCGCACTGGAACTTACCCAGGTCTGCAAGAATTTCGGGGGTTTGCAGGTGCTCCGCAGTGTTTCGTTCGCACTCACACCAGGACAGCGCACCGCCGTCATTGGTCCGAACGGCGCAGGCAAAACGACGCTCCTCAGCATAATTACCGGCGTGCACCGCCCCAGCTCTGGCAGTGTTTGGTTGCACAGCCAGGAAATGACCCATCTCCCACCCCATCACCGCTCAAAGCTGGGGGTGGGCTGTGGGTTTCAGCTCAACCGCCTGTTTCATAGTCTGACGGTAGAGGAGAATGTGCGCCTCGCCCTGCTTGGAACACAGCCGCTGCTTAACAAAACGTTCCGCCCCATGTTTGTCCAGCGCACACTGATCGCAGAGGCCCAGCGTCTGCTGGAGTCTGTGGACCTGTGGGAAAGGCGGGGGGAAATCGTGGGAGCGCTGGCCTACGGCGAACAGCGTAAACTCGAAATCCTGTTCGGGCTGGCCGCTCATCCGCGCCTGCTGGTCCTGGACGAACCGACTGCCGGGTTGGCGCTCAGCGAGATTGCTCCGTTTATGGACTCGATCAGGAAGCTTTCTGCCGGGACGACCATCATCTTCACCTCACACGACATGGATGTTGTGTTTGGTCTGGCAGATCATCTGGTTGTGCTGTTTTTTGGTGAAGTGGTGGCGCAGGGGACGCCAGAAGAGATCCGCACAAACCCGGTCGTTCGCGAAATCTATCTGGGTGCACACTAACCATGCTCACGGTCGACAATATTCACACCTATTACGGTCAGAGTCATGTGCTGCGCGGCGTTTCTCTGGAGATCCCGCCGCGCTCTGTAGTGGCGCTGCTGGGGCGCAACGGCATGGGCAAAAGCACTACGGTCCATTCGATCATGGGTTTCACGCCACCTCACCAAGGACGTGTGTTGTTTCACGGGCGCGAAATTCAATACAGCAAACCGAACCAAATCGCCCGCATGGGCGTTGCACTGGTGCCGCAGGGAAAGCGGCTCTTCCCGTCGCTTTCAGTACGGGAGAACCTCACAGTGGGTACAGGAACCCATGGCACAGGGAAGCGCTGGACTGTGCAGGACATGTACCGCATGTTCCCTGTGCTGGAAAAACGCGCAAACTTCGGTGGAACGCTGCTGAGTGGCGGAGAACAGCAGATGCTCAGTGTGGCGCGTGCGCTGATGACCGGCCCCGACCTGATCCTCATGGATGAACCCAGCGAGGGTCTGGCACCGCTGCTGGTCACTCAGCTTGGCGGCATTATCCGGGAACTGCGCGATGTTGGATTGTCGGTGCTGCTGGTGGAGCAGAACCTGGGGCTGGCGCTGTCTGTGGCAGATCATGTTTATGTGATGAACAAGGGCATGATTGTTTATTCCGGCACACCCGAGGCGCTGAACGCTGATGAAGCGGTCAAGACGCGTCACCTGGGTGCATCCGTTTAGCGATGTGATGGGAGCAGACATGAGTACCTCGTTCAATCATTTGTTCTCGCCGTTCGACCTGAATGGCCTGCGGCTGGAAAACCGGCTGGTGATGCTGCCACATATGACCTTCTATGGCACAAAGGAACGTACCCCCAGTGAGCGGCATCACTACTACTATCTGGAACGGGCGCGCGGTGGCGTGGGGCTGATCATCACAGAAAGCCAGTACGTGCACGAGAGCAGTGCTGTCGAAAACGGTGTGGATGCCGCTAACCGTGCCGGAATGCTGCTCTGGCGAGAGACTATCGACCGGGTGCATGACTTCGGCACCCGGATGTTCGCCCAGCTCACCCATCACGGCATTCAGGGTGCAGCGTCAGACAGCTACCTGCCGCTGCTTTCGCCGTCCGCGATTCCGGACGCGACGGTGCGCGAAACTCCGAAAGCGATGGACGCTGACGACATGCGCGAAGTTATCGACAGTTTTCGCGCCGCAGTCGGCAACGCACGGGCAGCCGGGTTTGACGGCGTCGAGCTGAAGGTGGGTCACGATGGCATGCTGCGCGCATTTCTTTCGCCATACTTCAACCGCCGTCAGGATGAGTATGGCGGCACCCGTGAAAACCGCATCCGCTTCGTGCTGGATGTGCTGCGGGCCGTCCGGGCTGAGATCGGACGGGATACGGTGCTCGGCATCCGTTTCTGTATGCACGAGCAGATTCCGGGCGGTTACACACTGGAAGACGCTCAGTGGTACTCACGGGCATTCGGTCAGTCCGGGTTGCTGGATTATATCAGCAGCGACATGGGGACCTGGATGAGCGTTGACTTTCAGGTACCGCCGATGTCTGTGCCGCAGGGGTTTGCCCGTGAAGCCTTTGCCAGCATCAAAGCACACAGCGCACTGCCCGTCATCGCGTTCGGACGCATCAAAGACCCGGTGATGGCTGAAGACATTCTGGCACAGGGCCACGCTGACCTGATCGGCATGGCGCGCCAGTTAATTGCCGACCCGGAGTTTGCCCACAAGGTGCGCGAGGGCCGACTGGAGGATATCCGACCATGCGTGGCCTGTAACCAGGAATGTGTGGGACGACTGGTGCGCAGCCAGCCAATCGGATGTGTGCATAACCCGGCGGCAGGGCACGAAAAGGCCCTGGGTACCATGACCCTGACGCGCACGCCCACACCGAAGAAGGTCGTTGTGGTGGGCGGCGGCCCTACCGGACTTAAGGCTGCGGAAGTTGCAGCCATGCGCGGGCATCAGGTGACCCTGATGGAGAAGGGCCCTACCCTGGGCGGCCAGGTTGCCTACGCGGCGAAAGCACCTGGCCATCACGAGTGGGGCGAAATCGTAACACATCTTGCCGGGCGACTTGTGCGCCTGGGTGTCAGAATCTGCCTGAATACCACAGCCACGCCTGAGTCCCTGGCGTCAGAAGCTCCGGATGCCGTGGTAATCGCGGCAGGTGCAGGGCCCGGGCCGCTACCGTTTGCTGTGAAGGGTGCGATGCCGGTTTACACCGAATGGCAGATCCTGGCGGAGGATGCGACGCAGCTCGCGCGGGTCGCACTTCTCGATATGGGTGTACGCTTTGAAGCCGCGGCACTGGCGGAAACCCTGGCAGCACGCGGCAGTCAGGTAACGTGGATTGCACCAACGTTCACTGTGGGTGCTGAGATCGAACCGACCAGCCTGATCCCGCTGCGGAGACGACTGGCAGAACACGGCACCGTCTGCCTGCCGGAGACAATTATTCTTGAGGTGTACGATGACACTGTGCTGACGTTGAACGTCCTCACCGGGCAGGTTCAGCCGCTGGGCAGCTTCGATGCTGTGGTGATTGTGGGCAACAAGATGTCTGAAAACGCACTGCTGGCGGCGGTGAAGGCACAGTTCAGCGAAGTCTATACAGGCGGGGACTGTGTGGCACCCCGTCACGTGGCAATTGCCATTCGCGAGGGTGAGAAGATCGGGCGGGCGCTTTAGCGTTCGGCTGCGCCACTGTCTGATGCACTGAGTATAATAGGTAACCATAACACACAGAAAGGAACACTGGAATGGTTCGGGGTTTGACGTTCGATGAATTTAACGTGGGGGAGGTATACACCTCACAGGCACGCACGGTGACCGAGAGTGATGTTGCTCAGTTTGCCGGGCTTTCCGGGGACTTTAACCCACTGCACACCGATGCGGAATTTGCGCGCAGCACACCGCAGGGAGAACGTATCGCACACGGAATGCTGGTCATGGCAATGGCGACCGGTATGGCCAACTGGACGGGAGTGTTTGAGGGCACCACAATTGCACTGGCAGAACAGTTGATCCGCTACCGCGGCGTCGTCAAATTCGGGGATACGGTCCATCTTCAGCTCACGGTTGCCGAAAAACGCGAAACTTCCAAGCCGGATCGCGGTGTCGTGAAGTTTGATGCTGCTGTGGTGAATCAGGATGGGGTGACCGTCATTGACGGACAGTGGACCCTGCTGATGAAACGAAAGGAACCGATCAATGAAGCTGCAAGGTAGAGTAGCAGTTGTGACAGGCGCGGGCGGCGGCATCGGCCGCGCC
>CAZQIJ010000355.1:0-5040 GCA_964592955.1 uncultured Anaerolineaceae bacterium | reverse complement strand
AATCCAAACCCCAGAAACGACAGCCTATATGCTTCTGGGTCTGGCTGTGGTCTTCACCGTGATGACAGTCTACGTGGGCAGCCTTTTCCTGCGCTTTCGCAGCGGCGACGCCACGCTGAACGTCCTCAGCCAGATCGAACAGGAGTAGCGTGTGGAACCGGGCCAGTCCGGGTATGACCGGGTGTGGTTTCCCGGCCCCGGTATTTTGCCCGCCCGCACAATAACGAGTCCGTCAGAGGCAGTCTTATGTGGCGAAAATCCGGTTTGCGAACCAAGCTGGTTATGGCTTTTCTGGCCGTGATGCTAATTCCGGTGCTGGAGATCAGCGCCTACGGCTACTTCTTCACCAATCAGGAACTGGCGCGCCAGGCCCTCGACCGTTCGATGCAGGAGGTGTATCTGCAGGCGGAACATATCGTCACGGCACTCACGCAGGCGCACGGTGATATCCTCTACATGGCCCAGCTCCGCAGCCTGCGCACCATGCGCGACGCCGGTACCACAGAAGCCCAGGATGTGTGGCGCAGCGAAACCGAGCAGGATCTGCTGGTGCTGCTCTCGGTGCGTCCCATGTATCACAGCATGCGCTTCATGGATGACAGCGGCCAGGAACTGCTTCATGTCGTCTCTGACGGCCAGACGGTGCGCGCCAAACCCGCTTCGGAACTGCGCAGCTATGCCGAACTGCCCTACTTCAGGGAAACCAGCGCACGCGGCGGCGTGTATGTGTCGTCGTTTGCCCAGGATGGCGATACGCCCATCATCCACTACTGCCTCAAGGTGCAGGGCGGCGTGCTGGTCATTGACCTGCACGTCGGATGGATTCTGCGCAATCTGCCGCACGAAATCAGCGTAGATAGCTGGGCACTGGTCGATCAGGATGGCTACTACCTGGCCTATCCCGAAACCTACATCCCGCCGGTCAGCTCAGGGGGGCGCAGCCTCATCAGCGCCGATCTCACGCCGCTGCTTACCGGAGCCAGCGGCACGTTTGAGGCCGGGGACAATGTGTATATCTACCAGCGTGTTATGCCGTCGTCCAGCACGCCAGAGCGCTACTGGGCGCTGTACCGCAGCACCCCGCAAAGCGTGTTTTATGCCAGCGTGACCGATTTCTACAGCCGGGGTGCGCTGTTTGTGGAGGCCGCGCTGGTGGTTGCGGTGGTGCTGGCGCTGGTGATCAGCCAGAGCATCGTCAAACCCATTCTGGATCTCGAACGCAAGGCCGCCGCCTTTGGGCGCGGCGCACCTGCCCCTGTGCTGCCGGAACAGCTCCCCGCAGACGAAATCGGCGAGCTGACCCGCACCTTCTACCAGATGGCGCAGGAACTGGAAGGCAAACGTCACGAACTGAAGACGCTGGTTGACCGGCTGATTACGGCCCAGGAAGAAGAACGGAAACTGGTGGCGTTCGACCTGCACGATGGCCTGATTCAGCAGATGGTGGGCGCGCGCTTCTACCTCACCACCTATCGCAGCACATGCCCACCCGGCGATACCGGTCATGGGCTGGCGCGCGGCTGCGACGCGCTCAGTGAAGCCATCGCAGAAGGGCGGCGCATCATCGAAGGGTTGCGGCCGTCTGCGCTGGATGATCTTGGTCTGATGCCGGCTTTGGGCGAACTTGCCCAAACCACCGCCGAGGCCGCAGGCTGGAAGCTGGCGCTTGACCTGCACGCGTTAACGGTTGAGCCAGACAAATCGATCAGCGTGACCCTGTACCGCATCGCGCAGGAAGCGTTGAACAACGTCCGCAAACATGCCCAGGCCAGCGCAGTTGAGCTTTCGTGCCGTAACGGCCTGGGAATCGAACTTACCATCGCCGATAACGGCACTGGTTTTGATCCGGCCAGCGTGCGCATGCGCCGCGACGGGTACGGCTTTGGCATCACCACCATGCGCGAGCGCGCAGAGCTGCTGGGCGGAACATGCCACATCGTAAGCACGCCGGGCGTGGGCACGCGCATTCATGTGTGCATACCCACCGCGCGCGTGCAGGGGCGCACCCCTGAACAGGAGGAACTTGAGGGCTATGAACGGGACTACGAACGAGCCTGAGACTATTCGGGTCGCCATCGTGGATGATCACGGCATCGTGCGGCAGGGGCTGCGTGCCCTGCTCACCCGCCCCGGAATTGAAGTGGTGGCCGAGGGGGACAGCGGCACGGCGGCGGTAGAGATCGCCCGTACAACCCAACCGCATGTGATGCTGCTGGATATTCGCATGAAAGATGGCGATGGCCTGCAAAGCCTGCCTGCCATCCGGCTGGCATCGCCACACACCAGCATCATAATGCTGACGACCTATGCCAATCCTGGCTATCTGGCGCGCGCCATCAACGGCGGCGCGGCAGGGTATCTCTCCAAGGAAACGGATCCGGATCAGATCGTGCGGGCGGTGCGGGCGGCAGCAGCCGGCGACTCCCTCATTGACCGCACGCTGTTGGAAGCGGCCCTAAGCCACGCGGTTGATCCTTCGATGCCAACACCCGAACCAACCGAAATGGACATCGACCCGCTCTCTGAACGCGAGCGCGATGTGCTGCGCCTGATTGCGGGCGGCATGAACAACAGCACCATCGCCGAAACCCTCAACGTCAGCCTGACGACGGTCAAGACCCATGTGCAGCATATCCTGCAAAAGCTGCACGTGGCAGACCGCACACAGGCGGCGTTGCTGGCGGTACGGCGCGGGCTGGTGTAACCAATGCTCACACAATCATCCTAATGAATGAACGCGAATCGTCATGCAGGTGGGTTCCCGGTACGGGCACTGGCGCTACAATCAGGTTACGGCATGCTGCTCATAATGCCGGGCTGTTCTGTACCGGGGATGAGATACAAAAGGGAACACAGTGAAGAAGAACATTCGCAACATCCTGTTCATCATCGGGCTGGCAACCTTTCTCATTGGCGTCGGCTTCGCGGTGTACATCCAGCCGCAGCCGCTGCACAGCTTCGACATCCAGCATGGCGGAACAGAAACCTGTTATTCCTGTCATGGTTCGCAGTTCGCAGAAACCGGGGCCTCGCTGGTCATCCATGATCCCATCTTCACCCCATCTGCCCAAACGGTCGATGCGGAAGTGTCACGCTCGGTTAATGTTGGCAGCGAAACGCGCCCGTTCCCGCTGGAACATATGCAGCGACGGGGCTACGTGGTCCAGATCATTGACCCATAGGAGATATCCTTGATGAAACGCCTTTTTGCCCTCTTGCTCTCTTTATTTGGAACGGCTGCCCTGGTGGCGGGTGTTGCTCTGCTTGCAGGGCACAGCGTCGCACAGGAAGCGCAGTCAGAAACCCCGCGCTACGAAGGCACCCGTGAATGTGCCTCATGCCACCGTGATATGATCCGCGATCATACCGACTCGTTTCACGCGCAGACCCTCTTCGAAGTCGATGGCGATGCAGACAGCGTCGTCGCGTCTTTTGACCAGGGGGAAGAACTGCGCACGGTTCAGTTCCCTGGCGAAGATGCGCCGCGCCCGTTTACCGTAGATGACATCACCTATGCGCTGGCGGCGGGCCGCAACCAGCAGTATTACGTGGCGCGCGTGGAGGTGGACGGCGCAGAAACCTACCGCGTTCTGCCTGCCCGCTGGAGTGTCGTCAATAATCAGTGGGAACCTTTCACCCCGGCGGCGAACTGGGACGACCCGCTCTACGATTTCATGACCAACTGCGCGGGCTGCCATTCAACCGGGTTCAATACCGAAGCCAACGCATGGGAAGAAATGGGCGTGCAGTGTGAAGCCTGCCACGGCCCGGCGGAAGTTCACATCGAACTGGCCGAAGACCTGCCGCGCCGCCCAGAAGAAGCCGACCTCGTCGAAGTGCGCCGTTCCATCCAGCGCGCCGTAGACCCGCAGGTGTGCGGTGCGTGCCACAGCCGGGGCAACAGCCCCTTCCCGCGCCATTACCTGCCCGGTGAGGTGCTGGAATCTGAAGGATTCGAGGTACTGGCCGCAGGGACGGCTGAAGCATTCTACCCGTCTGGCCATGCCGCACTGCTCAATGCCCAGTATAACGAATGGAAAGGGACAGGGCACGAGAGCTGTGCCACCTGCCACAACAACCACACCCGTGTTGAGGGTGTGCCGTTCGGGCTGCCTGCCGAGCCTGTCGAACTTTGCCTGAGCTGTCACAACGCCGCCTACAGCCTGGATGACAGCGATCCGCACCCCGTGCGCGAGATGTTTGAAGGGTTGAACGTCGTGGAAGGGGTAGAGGGTATTGCCAGTGGGCACTTCACCACCGAGGGCGGCCCCACCTGCATGACGTGCCACATGGTGCGCGTCATCATGGACGGTGTTCCGCGGGCCAGCCACGCGCCGCAGCCTATCCTGCCCGGTATTGTCCTGAATAATCCAGGTCTTACCGACACCTGCTCTGAATGCCATGAAGAACAGGCGTCGCCACAGGCGCTGCAAGCGCTCATCGACGACGTGCAGCTTCACACCCGTGAACGCGTTGACCGTGCCCGCGCCGCCCTTAACGACAGCAGTCCCGAATGGGTGATCCAGGCGCTGGACTTCATCGAGGCCGATGGCAGCGCTGGCGTTCACAACTACACCTATGCGGAGTCACTGTTAGACGCCGTAGATGCAGCGCTGGGCATTACCCAGTAAGGAGCAGCAGCCATGAAAAATACAAGACAAACCACCATTATCGCCCTCATGGGCATCGGCCTAACGCTGCTGCTGATGGGACTCGTCCCGGTGCTGTTCGCGCAGGACTCGACTCCGGAGGCCGCGCCACAGCAGACCTCGACCGAAGAAGCAGCAGCCGCCACCGAACAAGCGGCTGCCGAAACGGCTGAGCCAGTGGCTGCCGAAACAGAAGCAGCGGCAGCCACAACGGCTGAGCCAGTGGCTGCCCCGGCATTCCCCTATACCTACAACGATGTCACCATTACCGGTGATAACAGCTACTGCGCGGTGTGCCACAACATCCCGTGGGAAGGCATCACGCTGGAAGACGGTTTCATCCTCAACCTCTACACGCCGCCGAGCCTTATCGAGGACTCTGTACACGGTA
>CAZQIJ010000354.1:0-5045 GCA_964592955.1 uncultured Anaerolineaceae bacterium | reverse complement strand
GCCCAGCGCAGCGTTGGGGAGAGGGGGCAGGGGGTGAGGGCTGGTAAGGCGTGGGCGGTTCACCAACCGCCCGTTGGAACAGTCTTAACTATTCTTATGTGGTGTGCATGCCGTTGTCAGGTTAGAATATCACAGGCAATGTACTGATGATTTGTAAGCTCGCAATCCAGGATTCCCTCTTATGGTCGAAAACCTGACTGGTCAAGTTGTTAAGGGCTATGAACTGCGCGAACTGCTGGGCGAAGGCGGTTTCGGCGCGGTCTATCTGGCATTCCAGAACCTCATCGGGCGTGATGTGGCGGTGAAGATTATTCTGCCGCAGTACGCCAACCAACCGGACTTCGTGCGCCGGTTCGAAACTGAAGCACAGCTCATCGCACGGCTGGAACACCCGCACATTGTGCCGCTGTATGATTACTGGCGCGAAGCCAGCGGCGCATACCTGGTCATGCGCTTTCTGCGCGGCGGCAGCCTGCACAAGTTCGTGCTGGATAAAGGCCCGGTGACGCCGCAGCAGGCCAGCGATGTGATGTCTCAGGTGGCGTCTGCGCTGGCGGTGGCGCACCGCAACGGCATTATCCACCGCGACATCAAGCCCGAAAATATCCTGCTGGACGAAGACGGCAACGCTTACCTTTCGGATTTTGGCATTGCCAAAGACACTGGCGGCGCGCGCGATGCCGTCACGCAGAATAACGCCATCGTCGGCTCTCCGGCTTATATTTCGCCCGAACAGATTCGCGGCGAACCGGTGACGCCGCTGGCCGATATTTATACGATGGGCCTCATGCTCTATGAGATCCTCACCGGCGTACACCCCTTTGGCGACTATACCGCCGCCGCGCTGATGTATAAGCACCTCACAGAGCAGATCCCGGATGTGCGCGAAAGCCACCCCGCCATCCCCCCGGCCATCAACATGATTATCCAGCGCGCCACCGCCAAAGACCCCAAGGCGCGCTACCAGGATGTGCTGATGCTGGCCAGCGACCTGCGGCGCGCCGTGCGCGGCGAATCCAGCGGCGACGCCCGCAAGTCAGACAGCATCAGCGGGACACTGGCCATCCCAGAGCCAGAGAACCCGTACAAAGGGCTGCGCGCCTTCCAGCAGGCAGACGCCGCAGACTTCTATGGGCGTGCCAGCCTCACAGACAAGCTGCTGGAACGCATGCAGCAGGATCACCCGGCCAAACGCTTTCTGGCGGTGGTGGGGCCCAGCGGCAGCGGCAAGTCCAGCGTGGTGAAGGCCGGTTTGATCCCGGCGCTGTATGACGGGCGCATTCCGGGGTCAGACCGCTGGTTTATCGTGGAGATGGTGCCGGGCATCGACCCCATGGAAGAACTGGAAGCGGCGCTGCTGCGCATCGCGGTCAACCCGCCAGACAGCCTCATGAGCCAGCTCAGCGAAGACGAGCGCGGCCTGCTGCGCGCGGTGAAGCGCGTGCTGCCAGATGACGGCAGTGAACTGCTGCTGGTGATCGACCAGTTTGAAGAGCTGTTTACGCTGGTGGAAGAAGAAGACAAACGCACCCACATGATGGCGAGCCTGCTGACGGCCGTTACCGACACGCGCAGCCAGATTCGCGTCATCATCACGCTGCGCGCCGATTTTTATGACCGCCCGCTGAATTATGTGCGCTTTGGCGAGCTGATGCAGCAGCGTACCGAGATCGTGCTGCCGCTGAACGCCGAAGAGATCGAGCAGGCCGTGGTGGGGCCTGCGGAGCACGCCGGGCTGTTCCTGGAACCGGGGCTGGTGACCGCCATCGTGACGGATGTTAACGAGCAGCCGGGGGCGCTGCCGCTGCTACAGTATGCGCTGACCGAACTGTTTGAGCGCCGCGACGGGCGCGCCCTGACGATGGCCGCCTATAACGCCATCGGCGGGACGCTGGGGGCGCTGGCGCAGCGCGCCGATGAACTGTACGACAGCCTGGGGGAAGACGGCGAAGAAACCGCCCGGCAGATGTTCCTGCGCCTCGTCACGCTGGGTGAAGGCGCAGAGGATACCCGCCGCCGCGTGATGCTGCCGGAACTGCTGTCGCTGGGGGATAAAGAGACGATGCAGTTGGTGATCGACGCCTTTGGGCGCTACCGCCTGCTGACGTTTGACCGTGACCCGCAAACGCGCGGCGCAACGGTGGAAGTGGCACACGAGGCGCTGATTCGCCAGTGGAAGCGCCTGCGCGACTGGCTCTCTGCCAGCCGCGAAGACCTGCGGTTGCAGCGCCGCCTCACGTCTGCCGCGCAGGACTGGCGCGAATCGCGCAGCGATCCGAGCTTTCTGGCGCGCGGTGCCCGGCTGGAGCAGTTCGAGGCGTGGGTGGCCAGCAGCGGCCTGGTGATGAACGCCGAAGAAAAACAATACCTGGATGCCAGCATCGCCGAGCGCGAAAAACGCCTGGCAGACGAAAAAGCGCGCCAGGAGCGCGAAGAAGCGTTAGAGCAGCGGTCGCGGCAGGTGCTGCGCGCGCTGGTGGTGGTGTTCGCCTTCGCCACCGTCATCGGGCTGCTGCTAAGCGCGCTGGCCTTCACACAGCGCCAGGAGGCCGAGGCGGCGCGTGAGGAAGCGGTGACCAATGCAGAAGAAGCCGAACGCCAGCGGCTTCAGGCAGAATCCGCGCGCACGCTGGCCGAACGCGCCGCAGCGCAGGCGGAGGCGCTGGCGCTGGCCGCCAACGCGCGCAACGCCCTCATCGAAAACACGCCAGGGTTATCGCTGGCGCTGGCCATCGAGGCCGACCGCGCCTACTCGCCCTCGTCGCTGGAGATCAACCGGGTGCTGGCCAACGCCGCCTATGCCCCCGGCTTCCGCTACCGGCTGGCGGGGCACACGGGCAGCGTGGTGGGCGTGGCGCTGGACCCCGCGCACGACATCGCGGCCAGCGCCGCAATGGATGGCACCGTGCGCCTGTGGAACGTGACCAGCGGCGAGACGCTGCACACACTGAGCGCCGAAAACGCGATCTTCACGGCGGTGGCCATCAACCCGGCGGGGGATGTGGTGGCGGCGGCTTCGTCTGCCCTGGCCGAGGACGGCAGCGTGATCCCCGGCGGCAGCGTGCAGTTGTGGGACGTGGAAAGCGGCGAGCTGCTGCGCGAACTGCGCGCCGACGATGCAGACATGGCGCACAGCGATATGGTCATGAGCCTGGACTTCAACGCAGACGGGTCGCAGCTCCTCAGCGGTTCGCTGGACCGGACGCTGCGCGTGTGGGATGGGGCCACCGGCGCGCTGCTGAATACCATCGGCGGCGGCGAAGACGAAGACAATTATGTGGGGAGCATCCTGCGCGTGGCGTTCAGCGCAGACGGCACCCAGGCGCTTTCTGCGCATGGCGATCAGACGATCCTGAACATTGGCGACGACATCGTGGATCGCAGCGTGCGCGTGTGGGACGTGGCGACCGGCGAGCAGGTGCAGCGCATCGTCCCCAATTCCGGGTTCGTGCGCGCGGCCACCTTCAGCCCAGACGGCGCGCGCGTGGTGGTGGGCACCTGGGACAGCGCCAACAGCGGCACGCTGCGCACCTACGACATCGCCAGCGGCGACGAAGTGCAGCGCATCTACAGCCATTCGGATATCGTCACGGCGGTGCAGTACAGCATGGACGGCACGCGCCTGATCTCTGCCAGTTGGGACAGCACACTGCGCGTGTGGGACGTGCGTACCGGGCTGCGCCTGGTGAGCCTGGAAGACTTCGAAGACCGCATTCTGGCCATTGCGCCGGGCAACGGCGTGGTGATGGCCGCCTCTGGCAACGTGGGCAACAACGAGCTGACCCCCGCGCGGGATAACCCCCGCGATACCAGCGTGTGGGTGGTGGACCTGGTGAACCGCGCCACCGAGCGCACGTATACCGGTCATGGGGACTGGGTGTGGGAATCCGAACTGAGCGCCGACGGCACACGCTTCGTCTCTGGCTCTGGCGCGCTGCGTCCGCCCAGCCCGGATGCCAGCGCCCGCGTGTGGGACGTGGCGACCGGCGCGCAGATCAGCATGTACAGCGGGCACACCAGCACGGTGGACGGCGTCGCGTTCCACCCGGACGGCGCGCGCGTGATGAGCGGCGACTGGGACAGCAACGTGGTGCTGTGGGACGCGGCGACGGGTGAGGAAGTCCTGCGCTTTGCGGGCAGCGAAGGCCAGATCATTGACGTGGCCCTAAGCCCGGACGGGCAGACTGCCGCCGCCGCCAGCAGCAGCACGATGGTGTATGTGTGGGACGTGGAGACTGGCGCGCTGCGCCATACGCTGGCAGGGCACAGCGCCGCCGTCAATTATGTGACGTTCAGCCCAGACAGCGCGCGCCTGCTTTCTGGCGGGCAGGATAACATGATCCTGATGTGGGATGTGGCCACCGGCGAACAGGTGCGGCGTTTCGGCGGGCACACGGCGCAGGTGAGCGGGCTGGCGTTCAGCCCGGACGGCACGCTGATCGCGTCTGGCGCGTGGGATAACACGCTGCGGCTGTGGGACGCGGTGACCGGTGTGGAGATCCGGCAGTATCCGGGGCACACGGGGCGCGTGTTGACGGTGAACTTCAGCCCGGATGCGGCGCTGCTGGTCAGCGGATCATCCGACGGCACGGTACGCCTGTGGGATGTGCGCACGACGGAGGAGATCCGGCGCTTTGAAGGGCATACCAACTGGGTGTCCAGCGTGGATTTCATGCCGGATGGGCTGAGGGCGCTTTCCAGCGCGCAGGATAACACGCTGCGGCTGTGGCGCATCGATCGCACGTCCGAGGAGCTGCTGGCGTGGGCGCAGGCCAACCGCTATCTGCGCGGCCTGACATGCACCGAGCAGCAGCAGTACCATGTGGACCTGAACGAGCAGTGCGCGCCGGGTTGAGGCGGGGCACGGTAGGGACAACGCCTGCGTTGTCCGGGTTTGTCGGTCGGCGGGCGCGGCGGTTTTGCCCTCACCCCCTCGTTCCCCCTCTCCCTGCCGCCGCTGCGCGGCTAGGCGAGGGGGAGGCCGTCGAAGGTCGCCACCGGGATCATTTCCTTGTAACGGTGGGTATTTCCCCCTCGCCCAGCGC
>CAZQIJ010000353.1:0-5060 GCA_964592955.1 uncultured Anaerolineaceae bacterium | reverse complement strand
CCTGATGTTTCTGACTTTGCAGCAGCCCAAACCGCGCACCGCGCGCGCCGCCGCCGCGATGGCTTCCAGCAGCGCGCCGTGCTGAGACTCGCGCACGGTGCGCGGGTAAAACAGCACGCGCCCTTCGCCTATCCGCGCGATAACGGGCAGCCGCAGGCGTCGCAGCGCCGCGCTGAAGGCGTCTGCTTCTGCCACGTCCAGTGCCAGCAGCGCGGTTGGCAGCGTTGCGCCCGGCAGACTGCCACCCCCCACCGTCGATTCCCCTGCGATCACCGCCGCGGGATAGGCCGTGACCTGCGCGCGCCACGCCTCTGCCGTCGCCTGAATGTCGTCCAGCGGGCGCGAAATCATCTGCCACACCGGGATGTGTGAGAGCGCCTCGCCGCGCCGGTAGTGGTTCAGGGTGGCCGTCAGCGCCGCCAGCGCCAGTTTGTCTGCCCGCACCGCCCGCGCCAGCGGATGCCGCTTCAGCCGGTCAATGACCGCCCTGCGCCCCACCAGCACCCCGGCCTGCGGCCCGCCCAGCAGTTTATCGCCGCTGAAGGCCACCACATCCACCCCGGCGGCCAGGCTCTCCTGGACGGTCGGCTCGTGTTCCAGCCCAAACGGCGCGGTATCGATCAGCGCGCCGCTGCCCAGGTCATCGGCCAGCAGCCTGCCATGACGCTGGGCGATCGCTGCCAGTTCGGCCAGTGTCGGCTGCTCGGTGAACCCGATCTGCTTGAAATTTGAGGCATGCACGCGCATCAGCAGCGCGGTCTGCTCGGTGATGGCCCGCTCGAAATCCGCCGCGCGCGTGCGGTTGGTCGTCCCCACTTCCACCAGCTTCGCGCCGCTTTGCGCCATGATTTCGGGAACGCGAAAGCCGCCGCCGATCTCGACAAGCTGCCCGCGCGAGACGATCACCTCACGCCCCTGCGCCAGCTCCGCCAGCATCAGCACGGTGGCGGCGGCGTTATTGTTGACCACCAGCGCCGCCTCTGCCCCCGTAATTTCGGCCAGCAGCGTGCTGGCATGGATCAGACGGCTGCCGCGTTTGCCGCTGTCCAGATCATATTCCAGCGTGCCATACTGCCCGGCGGCTTCCAGCAGCGCCTGCTGTGCAGCATCAGAGAGCAGCGCGCGTCCCAGGTTCGTATGGATAATCACGCCGGTCGCGTTAATGACCGGGCGCAGCGTGGGCACGAAGGCCGCCTCCAGGCGCGCCCGCACCTGTACCAGCAGCGTGTCTGCGTCTGGCGCTGCATCCGGCTTGGTGTCTGTGTGCATGTCTGGTGACCGCCCAGGCGCGCCATCGTCCGCCTCTGCCTGGCGCAGCCGCGCCCGCGCGTCGTCCAGCACCGCCCGCACCGCCGCCACGACCGCCTCGCGGCCATAGGCCGGGATCAGCGAGTCGTCTGCGCTCAACAATTTGTCTACCGAAGGAAGGCTGCGCAGGCTGTTCACATCATGTTCCGTTCACGCAGCCGGAGGAAGACTTCGATGCCGATGAAAACCAGGCCCAGCAGCACCGCGACCGGCATAGACAAGGTGCGCGGTATTTGCAGCCACGCGCACGACACCACAAACAGGCCAATCCAAACGCTTTGGCGCACCAGCACCCCCCCCGGCGGAAGTTCGGCGTTGACGGGCGTCAGCCGCACGTTAAGATAACGCACAACAGGAATCGCCGTGCCGGTTACGGCCAGGTGCAGCAGCACAAAAAATAACCAGAGCTGGCCGGCAATGCGTGGAATCTGCGTCGTAACCAGCAGGTAGAGGCCGCCCCATCCCACCACCACCATGATCAGGGCGGCAATCAGCACGCCGATATGGTCCGGTGGGATTCTGTCATCATACTGCATATAATCGTTCATCGCTGTTCCTGATCAATAGCGGTTGCTGTACACCAACGTAAACGAATGGATCAACCAATTTATATCCGCCGGATCCTGGGGCGGACGAGGCGGGCCTCGTCGCTACGATTGTGCGTATTCGTTTTGGTTTGTCCATAAGGCGCTTGATTTCGGGTACGGCCAAGCGCGCTGCACGTGGTTTCTAATGAACTTTTCGTCACCCGTCTGTTTAAGTGCTGAGGGCAGTCCCTATGTCTCTGATTCAGTTTCTGGTCGCGTTTCCGGCCGTCGTGATTTTCACGCTCATTGCGATCCGGGTTTTTAAGCGCCTGTTCGGCAATACCGACTGGCTCTACGATACCGTGCTGCCCGACCCGGAAGCCCCCGCCGCCGAAGACACTCCTAAGGACAAGGGTACGCGCGAATGACCGTGATCGCAAGCATCTGTCAGGCCGTTTTTGGCAGCGCGCCGCGCACCACCGCAGAAGTGGGCGGCGGCTGCATCAACCATGCGACGCGCGTCCAACTGGCCGATGGCGCTGTGTACTTCATCAAATGGAACCACGACGCCGCCCGCGCCCGTTTCGATGACGAAGCGCGCAGCCTGGCGCTGCTCGCGCCGCACATCCGCACCCCGCGCGTGATCCACGTCAGCCCCGCGCGCGACGATCTGCCCGCTTTCCTCGTGCTGGAATGGATCGAGAGCGCGCGCCACAGCCGCGATTTCGGCGCGAAGTTTGGGGCGGCGCTGGCGCACCTGCACCATGCCAGCGCCGAAAGCTATGGCCTGCCAGATGCCAGCGCGCCGGACTGGGTGACCTATTACCGCGAGTTCCGCCTGCTGCCGAAACTCCACCAGGCGCGCCAGCTCGGACGCCTGAACCCGGCGCGCGCCGCCCGCTTCGACGCGCTGCTGCTAAAACTCGATGCGCTCATCGGGCCTGTGCCGCGCACGCCCGCGCTGCTGCACGGTGACCTGTGGGGCGGCAATTACATGGTCACGGCGGGCGATACGCCGGTGCTCATCGACGCGCAGAGTTACTATGGAGATCGTGAGGCCGAAATCGCCATGACCGAGTTATTCGGCGGGTTTCCTGACGGTTTTCATGCTGCCTACCACGCAGCCGCGCCGCTGGCGGCAGATTACGCCGCGCGCCGCGCGCTCTACCAGCTTTACCACCTGCTGGAACATCTCAACCTCTTTGGCGAATCCTACGGCGCAGGCGTAGACCGGATTCTGCGCCATTATGTTGGTTAACACAAAGGTCACCTCATGCGCAAGCGTCTGATCACGCTGGTCGGCATCGTCATCAGCGTCGGCCTCATCTATCTGATCGTGGGGCGCGACCTTACCGCGCTGCGCGACGAATTCAGCCGCGTTAACCCGCTGCCGCTGCTGCCCGCCTTCGCCCTGTTTGTGTTCAGCACGGTGTCGCGCGGTATGCGCTGGTACTTCCTTGCCGACCGTCAGGTATCGCTGGCAGCGGCGCTGCACATGACCAACGTCGGCTACTTCATCAACAGCTTCATCCCGCTGCGCGCCGGGGATTTCACCCGCCTGTGGCTGGCCTCGCGCGAACGTGTCCCTGTGTTTACCACGCTCAGCGCCCTCATCATCGAGCGCCTGCTGGATGTGCTTATGCTGGTGGTGCTGCTGGCGCTTATGCTGCTCACGCTGGATGTCCCCCCAGAGATCACGGCGGCGGGTCTGGGGTTTGGGACGCTGGCGCTGGTGGGGATGGCCGGGCTTTTCGTGCTGGCCGCCTTCCCCGCACCCTTCGCCGCGCTCGTAAAGACGGCAGCGGCCCGCGCCGCCTTCCTCGCCCGCTTCGACCTGGAGCGCCGTTTCGCCCACTTTGTTGAAGGGCTAAGCCCGCTGCGCAAACCACGCCCGGCGGCTGGCGCGCTGGTATGGTCTTTCATCGGCTGGAGCTGTGATGTCGGCGCTTCGTATGTGATCCAACTGACGCTGTTCGGCACGCCCAGCCTCCCGGCTGCCTTCGCCGTCGTCATGCTGGCTGGCGTCGCGCAGACGCTGCCAGCCATGCCCGGCAATCTGGGCCCGCTGGAAGCTGCCGTCGTGACCGGGTTATGGCTGGCCGGGCTGGTTTCCACGCTCACCCCGCCCGGTAACGCGCCCGCCGTCGTGGTGGGGCTGCTGCTGCATGTCCTCATCCTGCTCTCGGTATCGCTGCTGGGGGCATGGTCGCTTTCTGCCCTGCGGCTCAGCGTGGGCCAGGTGCGGCGCGGGGCACAGGCCGCAGCAGAATCCACTTGATTTGACCTGTCCTTTCGCGTAGCATTCCGGCGCAGCAGCCCAGGCAGCCCCCAAGCGCGCCGCCGCAAGTGGCAAAGCGGTCAGGTCATCTGTGGCTGACTGACTTCCCGTGATCTATACTTAGCGCTGGCGACGTTTTCTGTACCCATGAAAGAGATCGATGACCCCAGTTCTGATGAACGCACAGCAGGCAACGCCGGAATGGTTGACGATGGCGCTGGACGAATCCGGGCTTCTGCCACACGGTGAGGCGATTTCTGTGGCCACCCGCCCCAGCCGCGCCGCCTCCAATGCCATCATTGCGCATCTGGCGGTGGATTATTCACCAGATGTCCCCAACGATGTGCCGCGCAAGCTGGTACTCAAGCTCAACGCGGAGCACGCCGGGGCCACCGAAGTAGCCTTCTATCAAGCCCTTCGCCCGGATCACCCGCCTGTGGTGGTGCGCTGCTACGCTGCCAGGTACGATCCCGATACGGGCTATTCACACTGCCTGCTGGATGACGTTTCGGAAACGCACCGCCCACCCATCACGCATGAGCTGCTCGTCACCGGCCAGGATGTCATCACAGAAGGGCAGCAGGTGCAGGTGGTCACGGCGCTCGCGCGCTTCCACGCCTACTGGTGGGGCCGCGGCAATACCCTGGCCGGCAAAATGATGCCCTGGTATGCCAGCGACCTTCACTTCAACCGCCACATCGAACGCCGTCAGCGGGAACTGGCGTCGTTCCTGGAATCGGTGGACGCGCTTCCTTCAGATATCTACCTGCTTTACAAACATGCGCTTTCGCGGCTGCCCGGCATGTGGGATGGCTTCCTCAAAGATCGCGTGATGCTGAACCACAACATCACCCTGACGCATGGCAACTGCTACATGACCCAGTTCCTCGTCCCGGTCGAAACCGTCGGCGATACCTACCTGATCAATTTCCAGGATCAGGCCGGTG
>CAZQIJ010000352.1:0-5065 GCA_964592955.1 uncultured Anaerolineaceae bacterium | reverse complement strand
GCCGAGTTCGCGACGCGCTACCTGGACATGACCCGCAACAGCCTGGTCACCGCCCGCCAGGTGCGGGCAGTAGCCGCGATGGCCGCAGCAGCGACAGGCGCGAGGCATACCAGGAGGATGCAGAGGCTGTTCCGGTTGGGCCAGGGGCTCCCGCCAGGCCGCGCACGCTGCCGGTGCTGCGCGTCATCGGGCAGGTGGGGGCCATGTATATTGTGGCGGAAGGCCCCGCCGGAATGTATCTCATCGACCAGCACGCCGCGCACGAGCGCATCCTGTATGAAGAATTTCTGGATCGCCACGACCGTCAGCAGCAGATTGTGCAGCACACATTGGAGGGTCAGGTCATTGACCTGGCTCCGCCTGAAGCGCGCCTGGTCGAAGAGAAACAGGATGCACTGCACACCGTCGGATTCATGCTGGAGCCATTTGGCACCAACAGTTTCCTGATTCGTGCTGTTCCGGCAATACTGGCCACCAGTGATCCCGTGGAGGCAGTGCGCGGCATCATCGATGATCTCGAACTGGACAAACAGCCTGGAAGGGCCGCTACCGAAGACAAGATCATACGTTTTGTCTGCAAACGTGCGGCAGTTAAGGCGGGGCAGATACTGAGTATCGAAGAAATGCAGAGCATTATCCGCCAGTTGGAGCGCTGCCGTTCGCCGCACACCTGCCCGCACGGAAGACCCACCATGCTGCATATGAGCGGCGAACAGCTCGCGCGCGAATTCGGGCGGCAGTAGTGCGGCCTACCGGCTCTGCCACTGGAAGGTACGGCTTATACCCATGTCCCCTACACGACGGTAAACCCCCTGATCGTTGGCCGCCGCGACGAACACACGCCACGCGAAGGTATGCGTTTGGCCGTCACCCGGAATCAGCGTCTCCGGCAGGCGGTACGTATTCTCGCGCGTGGCTGCGGTAAACGGTTCGCCGGGTACTGTCGTGTCGATAACCTCAAGGAAGTAGGCTTCGCCTGGCTTAAGCACGCGCGTGCCCACCCATTCGAGCGTGACAATACCACGCACCGTGCCGTTTTCTGGTGGGGTAATCAGATGGGGCGGGGCATAGGTTGGCGTGGGGGTTGGCGTTTCGCTGCCAGACGGCGTGGGTGAAAGCGTCCTGGTGGGTGTGGGCAGCGGGACGTTGATGCACTGCCCGATATTGATCAGTACACCGCAGCCCGGCCCGCCGCTCTTAATGTTGTAATCGCAGCTCGAAGGGAAGATCAACTGCGGATTGCTGTCGCGCAGCACTTCCAGCGTGGTGCCGTAATAAGTGGCAATATCGACCACCGTCTCGCCTTCCTGAACCTGATGACAGCCATATTCGCGATTCTGCGACTGCACACTCAACGGTGTAATGCCGAGTGTCTCATTCATCACGGCGGTCATCTCATAGCCTTGCGGGGTGGGGGTGGCGGTCTGGCGCGGAATACGGATGAGCTGCCCCACACGCAGATCATTGGGGGAACTCAACCCGTTGAGCGCCGTGACTTCATCCAGGATGCGCAGATCGCGGTAGCCGTACAGGGAGACAATCTGCAGCAAGTTCTCGTCGGCCTGGACCGTGTGTTCATACGGCCCCAGTGTAGGCGTGGGTGACGGTGTTTCTGACGGCGGCAGCGGCGATCCTGTGGGGGTGGCGCTTTCCAGCAGTGCGCGGCTGATTGTGGGTGACAGGCTCGCGGTTGGTGTTGCCGTTGCTTCTGGTCTGTCGGGTATCGGGTTCACGGGAGTCTCGTTCAGTGCCTCGACAGTGGGCGTTGCTTCTGGCAGGCTAAAATTGCAGGCCGTCAGCAGTGTGGCAAGCAGCGCAAACAGGCATAACGCCGTTAGGTTCGGTTTACTGGTCATCTTCACCTAATCCTTCCCAGGTAAAGGCGCGCGGTTGGGTGGTGTAGCGCGGTTCTGTGCGATTGTCTGGGGCAATCACGCCGATTGTCCAGGTGTATTCATAGCGTCCGCTGCCGCGCCCATGCCATTCCTGCGGGATGACAAAGAACAGCTCACCTGTTTCTGCCGTGTGTGCCGTGCCGTCTGTTGTGTTCTCCAGCGTCACCAGATACGCTTCGTCTTCAGCCAGGGTACCTGTTGCGCTCCAGCGCAGCGTTACAAATTCGTCCCTGCGGAAGTATGCGCGGTTGCTGGGGCTGGCAGGGTGCGGGGCGTTAAAAGTGGCGGTCGGCGATGGTGTGGGCGTTTCGCTGCCAGAGGGCGTGGGCGAGAGGGTGGGCGTGGGCAGCGGCGCAGGAACGCGCAGTTCCTGGCCCACCTGCAGCAGCACCGTACAGCGCGGCCCACCAAACCGTTCCCCGAATTCGCACTGCGAGAAGGTGATTTCCGGGTTGAGCTGCGACAGAATCTCTGCACTGGTATCGTACTGGAAACCGATGGTGATGATGTTTTCGCCCGCAGCAATGCGGTGCATCGTCAGCCCAGGTGGCAGCGTAGGGGTCATCTCCAGCGCCGGGTTCAGGGCAGCACTGCCAGCCCTGCCCTGAACAAGTTCCAGGGTATCCGGGTTGATGAACACGCTTTCTTCGACGGTGGGCGGCGGTGTAGCCGTGAAGGATGCCGGATCTGGGGTCTCGGTGGGCCACGGGATTTCGAGCACCTGGTTCGGGAAAATACTGACCTCGTTATTCAGGTTGTTGATTTCGACTACCAGATCAACCACCGCCAGATCCCGGTGCCCGCAGCGGGCAATGATGTCATACATGCCCTCGCCCGCCTGCACCGTCTGCATACACGGCGTGCGGGTGGGGGTGGGGGTAATGGACGGCGTCAGCGATGCCGTCGGCGTGGCAGTTGAGGTCGGTGGACCTTCGGTGACTGTGGCCATAACAAAGGTCGGCTGCGCGGTATTGGTAATGAAGATCACGCCGCCCTGCGGGTCAGTTACGGTGCTTTCCGCCTGCACACCGGCCATTGTAGGAAACAGGGTGGGAGCGGGGGGGGGCAGCATTCTGCTGATGCTGGGGCCAAAGGCCAGCAGCAGGCCCCCGGTCATGGCCAGCAGCAGCACGACGACGATAACGGTCAGGTAACCTCGCGCTTTCTGTCTCAGGCTGTCTTCCAGCAGGTCAGTCTCGCCATACCGGAAGTCATACCCGGCGGCTGCCGGCGCATCGCCCTCTGTTTCGATGGCTGGGACATCTGCCAGGGTCGCGCCGCAGGTAATGCATACAACGGCGTTACGGTGATTGGCGCTGTCGCAGATCGGACAAATTTTGAAAGGCTCAGCCAAACTCCGGATTCCTCATCTCGTTGACGGGTATGGAAACAGCAGTGTACGCGGTGTACAACGTAAACCGCAATTATACGTGTCGTTCAGAAGCTGTGCGAGGGTCGCATCGCTCAGGCGGTCTGGTATGCTTTTGCTAAGTCAGAAGCATTGGGCTTGTGGCAGGGTATTGGCCAGGGACTTGGTTCCCCTGGCAAGTGCTTGTCTGGCCGCGCACCGTTGCCACACCCACACAAGGTGGGTATTGCCAACCTGACAACCCTCACAGCGCAGCAGGTCTGTTTACCCACTTTAGTGGGTGTACAACCGGCACATTACGAGACCATTGCTGGCCAGGGGACTTGGTTCCCCTGGCACCCCGACTTTGCAACAGCCCTGGGCGGTCTGGTATGCTTTTGGCGAAGTGCCCCGCATTTGCTAGAATCATGAACTGTTCATTTGGTCTCAGAGGATTCCCTATGACCCCTGTGCTTGCGGCGCTGTTGTTCTTTGGCGTTGTCCATACCTTCATGGCCGGGCGTTTTAAACCCTTCTTTCGCCAGCGGTTTGGCGAGCGCGACTATCACGGCCTGTATCGCATCATCTATAACGTCGTTTCTGTCGTTACGCTCATTCCGGTTGCCCTGACGATGGGCGGTGATTCCCGCGTGGTATGGCAGTTTGGCCCATCCGCTGCACCCATCCTGATGGTGATACAGGGCATGGGACTGGTGGGGTTAGCCATTTCGCTGCTGCAAATTGACCTGCTGCGGTTTGCCGGACTCCGGCAGCTCCTGGCCTACCTGAACGATGAACCGCTGCCGCTGCCGGACGAAACCCTGCAAACGGGGGGCATCTTCCGCTTGGTTCGTCACCCGTTGTATCTGTTCTCTCTGCTGACGACCTGGCCCGTGCAAACGATGACCGTGTCTTACCTCGCCTTTTGCTTTGGGGTGACTGCTTACTTCATGCTGGGGTCGATCCTGGAAGAACGCCGCCTGGAGGCAGCTTTCGGCGATGCCTACCGCCGCTACCGCCAGGAGGTCCCCTGGCTGCTGCCGCTTCCACGCCCGCGCAGTATCGCTTAACGGGTGTTCATTATTGTTTGGCAAACTTAGGGTTGACTCTGGGTTTGCCCTATGATATTATCTTCCTTGCGGGGTAGAGCAGAGGCAGCTCGTCAGGCTCATAACCTGAAGGTCGCAAGTTCGAATCTTGCCCCCGCAACTGAAGAAAACCATACCGGTGATGTAGCTCAGCTGGTCAGAGCGCACGACTCATAATTGTGAGGTCACAGGTTCGATCCCTGTCATCACCACCACAGCGCCCACAGGGGCGTTTTTTGTTTGCCGCTTCTTCCACCACCACGTTTCGCGCGTTTCACCTATTGCGCACGCCGCCACTGCACGCTACAATTTTCAGTGTACACAACCAGACGGTCCGTAAAGAGAGCGTTTGCGCACCCGCAAACCGCCGAAGGGGCAAGCAGGCCGCGATGCTGAACGGCAGGCGAAACTCTCAGGCGCAAGGATTTACTGACCATTCCATCTGAAGGGCCCCTGATCACAGTATGGTGACCGACAGAGCGTGCAGCAGCCATTTTTGCGCACGCTCTTTTTTTGTTGTTGATGAAAGTGAGGAACATGATGGCATCCTGGAACACCCCCGCAGATCTGCACTACGCAAAGAGTGACGAATGGGTTCGTATTGAGGGCGGCGTCGCCACCATCGGCATCAGCGATTACGCGCAGGACGCGCTGAACGATATCGTCTATGTTGAATTCCCGGCGGTAGGCGATGCGGTCAGCAAGGGCGAGTCCTTTGGCAGTGTAGAGTCCGT
>CAZQIJ010000351.1:0-5066 GCA_964592955.1 uncultured Anaerolineaceae bacterium | reverse complement strand
ATTCCGATGGGTGAGATCGCGCAGGCCTTTGCTGATCACGCGCCAGGTGTCCCCTACAAAGTGCTCCAGCCAGGTGAACTGCTCTATTTCGTGAAGTAGGGGTTCACATACAACGTGCTGCACAGGCGCGCTAATCTGCAAGCGTGGCAAACAGCGACCTTCTCGTAAAGCATGTAATGTTCAGACAGTGCTGTTGCCAACCCCGGATTTGTTTCGGGTTCAACAGGTGGGCCGTATCGTGCTGGCTCCGCTTGCAGATATCTGCTGAATCTCGTAAATCCGCGCAAGGATCGCCGCCCGCCGCTGTGTATCGGCATAAACCAGGCTCAAGCGGTAATCGCGAACAGCACCCACCCAATCGCCGTTAAGCGCGCGGGTTTCTGCACATTCGCGGTAAAGGTAGGCTTCGTGTGGATTACAGCGAATGGCGGCGGAAAAATCGCTGATGGCAGCCAACAGGTTGTTCTGTGCCTGCTCGATCTTGCCCCTGTAGTAATATGCGACCGCGCGCGCTGGTTCAAAATAGATTGCGGTGTTCAGATCCGCGAGTGCGCAGACCGTGGCACCGGTTGCAAGATGTGCCGCGCCGCGCCGTATCAGTGCCTGCACGCAGCGCGGGTTAACCGACAGCGCCGCTGTGTAATCCTGGATGGCGGCGCTGTAGTTGCCCTGTTCTTCACGCGCCAGCCCGCGCGTAACGTAGGCTTCTACCAGATGTGGGTTCAGGCGCAGCGCACGGGTGCAAACCGTAACCGCGCTTTCCAGCTTGCCACGAAGCACAAACGTGTTTCCCCATTCCCGGTAGACATTGGCGAGTGCCTGCCTCACGAAGTTGCCTGCAAACATTATTTGGTGACTTTCCACAAGAAATCTCTTGACTTCATTATGCATGGTCACCAGAAAACGTGTCAAGCAGTGCGGCGCAAACCTGAGGGCGGCTCCGTGATCTGGTTTGTGATTTGGCGATTCAAGCCTGATCCGGTTGTCGTCTTCCTGCCACTACCTACTGTGCAAAAGCCCTGGCGCAAAGCTAAATCTGAATATCCCACGCAGCCAGCTCCGCAATGAAGCGGTGTGCGGTCATATCGAGATGAATGGGGGTCAGGCTGGCATACCCGTTGTGTATGGCCCACAGGTCTGTACCTTCTTCATCCAGCACACCCCCCGGCTCTGGCCCCACAATGCGGTAGAACCCGCCGTCGCTGCTGACCTCGAGTTCGTCCATGTAGATGCGCACACCCTGGCGTGCCAACCGAATTCCTTTGATGTTTTTGGTCACTGGAATATTCAGGTTAAGGATGGTGAAGGGTGGAAGCGTCTTCTGCAAAACGCGGCGCACAACCGCACTCGCAACTTTCGCCGCCATTGCATAATCTTCGGCATCATTCGCATCACGGTTGGCCAGGGAGACGGCGACCGCTGGAACGCCATGAATGGTAGACTCCAGGGCAGCCGTCACCGTGCCGCTGTAGGTGATATCTTGCCCCATGTTGCCCCCGCGATTAATGCCTGAAACAACCAGCCGGGGTGGCCAGCTTTTGCTCAGGCCCAGCGCAACCAGGGCGATACAATCCGCAGGAGACCCCCCTACGGAGAGCGCTGGCGTTCCATCTTCGAGCGTTGTCTGGGTCACCGGGATGTTCTGAAACAGGGTCTTCTTGTGGCCGCCAGCACTCTGGTTGGTGGCTGGTGCAGCGACTTCGATGTCTCCAATCGTTCGCATGGCCTGTGCCAGTGCCAGCAGCCCAGGGGCATGAACACCGTCATCATTCGTTAGCAATAGTCGAGGCATGGTTTACTCCAGTAGTCGCAAAAGGTTTCATGAGTCCTATCGAATGCACAGGTCAAAAATTTACATTTTTGGGTTTAGTGCAGAAACGCTCTGTGTTATAGTGTGTATAGAGTCAATGTGCCAGGGTCACCACCTTCTCAACGCACCACTGTGGCACACTATCGCATAACTGAGTCAGTATGAAGGAGGTTACGAAACGCGCAGCCGATTGTCCTATTCGACTGTGAACGATTATATCGTCATTTATCTTCATCTTCCAGACATCAATCGTATCATCGAGGAGTCATGTCATGTTGTTCACTTCCCTCATCGACTGGATGGGCCAGATGCTCCTGCAGTGGCGCACCCGAACAAGCAAAGCCCTTGCCGGGCAGGGGTTGGTTGAGTACGCGCTTATCCTTGTACTCGTCGCGGTTGTCGTGATCGTCATTCTGTCATTACTTGGGCCCGCTATCGGGAACATTTTCTCTAATATCTTTTGTGGTGTACTGGACGCTCAGAGTTCATCCTGCTAGCAGCCATCCCGCAATTCATGTGATGGTCAGCCGGTTTAACCGGTGGTCTCTGCCACACACCTCCATCATATTCCGCAATTGTGCAATGATCATAGAAAACCCTACCATATGTAGGGTTTTTCTTTTGGAGTCGTCACAAGTCACAAGTAAGGCCTGTATCATCCCGTGACGTCTACAATAGCACTGCTGTCAACCCTGCGCGGATGTCTGTGTTGAGGTTGGCGCGACCCCGATATTATAATTGTGAATGTGCCAGTTTGTGAAAGCGAGTTTTGCTGGATGAGTTTCGAAAATTCAGATGTAAGCAGGAGCGGGCCGTCTGCGGTGCTGATCATCTTTCTGGTGATGCCATTGCTGGGGCTTGGCCTGGCGCTCGGTGTCCTTCTCAGTGACCGGGTCACGCAGGAAGCGGCCACTCCCGAAACGCCCCAGGTTCCCCAGGTATCGCTTCTGAACTACCCTGCCGCCGATTTTACCCTGACTGATATCACTGGGGATATGGTCACGCTTTCTGCGCTGCGTGGCCGTGTGGTGCTTCTCAACTTCTGGGGGACGTGGTGCCCGCCCTGCGTTGAGGAACTGCCTACAATGGAGCGTTTTGCGCAGCAGCAGGGTGAAACGGGCGCTGTGATCCTGGCGGTGAACAGCACAGAAGACGGGGCCACGATACAGGCTTTCCTGGAAGAAAACGCGATAACGATTGATGCCATTCCCCTTCTGCTGGACGGTGACAGCGCTGTGTACCGGGAATATGGCATATTCCAGATGCCCACGACCTATGTTATTGACACCGCAGGGATGGTGGTCAATGTGAAATACGGCGCATTTGATTCTGTGGAAGAATTGAACGCAACCGTAGCGGCTGCTGCTGCCCAGTGAGCACAATGGCCGGGTTTTGGGCGCACGAGCAAGCGGCGTGTTGAATGTCCCTTCTGATGATGGCATAATCGAAACAAGATATGGCGCATCAGAAAGTGAGCAGATCGTGGAAGCAGCATTAACTGAACGCAAGTCGTACAAAGTGGTGATTACGGGAGCCATGAGTCCTGTTGGCCTGTCCTCAGTGAAGGTATTGGCAGCAGCAGGGCACAAAGTTTATGGCCTGGTGCCGGGTACCGGTGATGCAGGACGTATTCGGGCGGCAGGGGGGCTTCCGGTGTTTGCGGATGCTACACGTCAGGGTGAGCTTGAATCCCTGCTGAAAATGGCGCAGGCAGACATCGTAGTTAACCTGAGTACTCAGGTTAACAATCAGGTGCCTTTCATGCCCTACACATGGGATGGTGAAGCGCTTATGCACCACACCCGAACCCTCCTCAATGCGGCGCTGGCAGCAGAAGTGAAATTCTTTGTACATGGTAGTTTTGCATTTGTGTATGGAGACCAGCATGGCATATGGGTGGATGAAACCGTGCGCGCCCAGGCCGACGAGTCTGATCTGCTGAAAGCGGCGCTGCGCAGCGAAAAGATGGTGCTCAGCGAAACGCTGCAGGCGTGCGTGCTGCGTTTCGGCTATGTGTATGGCTCAGAGTCAGACCAGTTAACTCGACTGATCGAAGCGCTGCAGATGGGGCGGATGTTTGTGGGCAGCGATCATGTGGCGAACTGGGTGCATACGATGGATGCCGCCGAAGCAGTGCGCCGCGCGGTGGAGGCGCAGCCTGCGCAGGACATCCTGAACGTTGTGGATAACACCCCCACAACGCCGACGAATTTCCTCCTGAAGTTGGGCGCGGTGATGGGGGTACAGAAACCGGGCTTTGCGCCGCGCATCGCTGCCCCCCTGTTTGTGAGCCGTATACAACAGCAGTTATTGTCCCTTTCGATCCGTGCGCGGAACCAACGTATTCAGGATACATTGGGGTGGCGGCCTAAATATGCCGACCAAACCGAAGGCCTGGAAGACGTGCTCCTCACACGGAGGGCTTTGGTTCGATAGGCCATTTATGCTTAAAGCAGTACTGTTTGATGTTGACGACACCTTAATCGACTGGGGCCTGTTCGATGGCCCCTGGGAGGCGATGGAGACTAAGCATCTCCACAATGTCTTCGAGTTTATCTGTTCTGATGTTCACCCCCTTACGGATGTCGAGGCGTACCGTACAGAGTATCATCGGCGAACGCGCGCCGCGTGGATCGAAGCGCGAACGACGCTTCGATCACCGCACCTTGGTAAGCTGCTGGTGGAAACAGCGGTCGCGCTGGGTGTGCCCGGTGAAAGCCTCGATATGCAGGCCTGCCTGAACGCATACCAATGGGCTGCGGTGCATAAGACCGAGGTATTCCCGGATGTGGCGGAGGCGCTCACGCTGCTGCGCACGCATGGGCTGCGCTTCGGTTTGGTCACCAATGCGTTTCACCCCATGACTCTGCGCGACATCGAACTGGGGGAACATGGTATTCTGGATTTCTTCCCTGAATGCCGCATTACCGCCGCAGATATTGGGTATCTGAAGCCGCACCCCGAAATCTTCGAGGCAGCGCTTCAGTGTTTAGGCGTTAAGGCTTCTGAAGCGGTCTTTGTGGGGGATAACCTGGTAGCCGATGTTGCCGGGGCGCAGGCTGCCGGAATGCTGGGGGTGATGCGTGTTCGCCAGGGCTACACGCTGCCGCGCACCGGGCTGGTGATACCAGATGCGATGATCACGAGCCTGATGCAACTGCCCGCGTTGTTTGATGAGTGGTTTTCAGGCTGGTAATGATGGTCTTACCGTTATCCGAGCGCAATCTGATCCTGACCGGGTATACTGGTCCAAGGC
>CAZQIJ010000350.1:0-5073 GCA_964592955.1 uncultured Anaerolineaceae bacterium | reverse complement strand
GGGTATTGTGCGCCAAACCGGAACCATCCTCGTCGATACGGCTCCCTATACCTCGCAGACGCTGGTTGAAATTGTGGCTGCCGTCCCTGCGGCAAGGGCGGTGGTGCGGGCGCGCAGCCGCGGCGCGCTTGATGCAGCGCACATCGATATTGATCTGCAAACGGCCCCGGAAACCACAGCGGCAGAAAACGCCGCCATCGCAGAGGCAGTGGAGGCACGGTTACGTGAAGCACTCGGCGGGGTGATTGAGGTCGAAGTCCATTTTGTGCCGGTCCCGCCCCCAGTTTCGGATATCCCGCTTCTTGTACGCGCCAGCGCAGACGCGCTGGCTTTGCGCACCCACAACGTTCATATGAACGTGAATGACGTCCTTGAGCTGCACGTGGAGGTTCCAGCGGAGCAGTCTCTTGATGAAGCGCACCAGCAGGTTACGGCGATTGAGCGTGAGATCCGGGCGCGTTTACCCAATCTCAGCGATATCGTGACCCATATCGAGCCCCGCCCTGCTAATGGGACATCGGCGCTCCCCGAAGACGTGTGTGAGGGGTATATCAGGCAGGCCGCTGCGCTGCTGCAAACGCATTTCCCAGACATTGACTGGCACGATATTCGCACTCACGAGCAGTCGCGCGGTTGTGGCCTCACGATGCATGCCGCGTTCCGCCGCGCCGTCAGTGTGGAAGCCGCGCACGATGTGACCCTGCGTGCGGAACGTTTAATGCGCGAAGCGATACCGGAACTTGACCGCATCACCATCCATACTGAGCCTTATTCAGACCCGTGACACTGGGCCCAAGTGCCACCCTTTCTCATCTGCTGCTTCAGTTGTTCACGGATAATCCGGCAGCGTATGTACATGCATTACCAGGATTTTGGTGTCTTATGGAACTACTGATTATCCTGCTGCTCGTCGTCATCAACGGCGTATTTGCGATGTCTGAACTTGCCGTCGTTTCGTCACGAAGGGCGCGCCTGCAGGAAATGGCTGACAATGGCAGCGCTGGCGCAAAAACCGCGCTTGGCCTGGTGGACTCTCCGAATGATTTTCTTTCTACGGTACAGATCGGAATCACGCTCATTGGGATCGTTGCAGGTGCGTTTGGTGGCGCGGCGCTGGAAGACGACCTGGCAGAACAACTTTCCGTGATTCCGGTGATTGCGCCTTACAGCCAAGGGTTGGCGTTTGTGCTGATCGTAGGCCTGACTACGTACCTGTCGCTGGTGATTGGTGAACTCGTCCCAAAGCGATTGGCGCTGAAGAACCCCGAAGCTGTTGCGGTCATTGTGGCAGGGCCGATGAAACTGCTCTCACGCCTTACAGCCCCTCTGGTGCGCTTGCTGACGTTCTCTACGGATGTACTGGTGCGCCTGCTTGGTGTTAACTCAAACGTGAATGCCTCTGTGACGGAAGGCGAAGTACTGGCGATGATCCGCCACGGTACGCTAACTGGCATTTTTCACCGCGTGGAACCGCAGATGGTTGAGAATGTTTTCAGGCTGGATGAAGTGCATATCGACAGCCTGATGACGCCGCGCCCCGATATCGTGTGGTTGGACGTAGACGCGACCAGTGACGACATTCGCAACGAGATTGGCGGCAATCCGTTCGCCGCCTATCCCGTGTGCCGCGAAAATATTGATAACGTCATGGGGGTGGTGGAGGCCAAAGACCTGCTGGCCAAACTGCTTATGGGCGAAACGGTACGGCTGCGGAGTGTGATGCATAAGGCCACCTTTGTGCCAGAAACCATCAGCGCGGCACGGATGCTAGAGACGTTTAAGGCCAACGGTACCGACATCGCGCTGGTTGTGGACGAGTATGGCGGTACCCAGGGTCTGATCACGATTGAAGATGTTATGCAGGAAATTGTGGGGCACCTGAACCACGATGACCCAGAGGCGGTGCAGCGTACAGACGGCACATGGCTATTAAGTGGAACGCTGCCCGTTTATCGCCTGCCTGAGCTGTTCGAGGGGTTTGAGCCGCCTGAAGCTGAGCAGGGCATGTATTCAACACTCAGCGGGTTTGTGATGGTGCGGTTGGGGCGCATTCCGGCTACCGCGGAGTCTTTTTCCTGGAACAGTCTGCACTTTGAAGTAATCGACATGGATGGTAATCATGTCGACAAAGTGCTGGTCAAGCAGTTGTAATATTCGTAACCCGAATGTTCATACTTTCACCAATGTTGTGCGGGTGCTATACTCTGGCATGGCTGATGCCGTTGCAGCCGGGATGCGCAAACGGCTGCAAAGCCCGGATTTTCGTTAACATCAGGTAACTTGAGGAGAAGCCATCTGTGTCTGCCCTGGGAGCTTTTACATTTGTGCTGCACAGCCACTTGCCCTACGCGCGCCTGGCTGGGCGCTGGCCGCACGGTGAAGAATGGATTCACGAAGCTGCGAGCGAAACCTACATTCCACTACTGCAAACACTCTACGATCTGAAAGAAGAGGGTGTGCGATTCAAGCTGACCATCGGGCTGACACCCGTTCTGGCGGAACAGCTTGCAGATCCGCTGGTTCTGGACCATTTTGACCAGTATCTTGATGAGCGGATTGCTGCTGACAAACGCGACATACGCTATTTTGAGGGGTTCCCCCTGGACGAAAAGACGCTGCTGCCAGAAGAAACCCTTTCGGAAGACGTGAAGGCACTGCCCGTTGCAGAAACCCGTGTTGCGCCTGTTCGTGAAGCCGACCCAGCGGTGGTTGATGTCGAAACGAAGGCAGAAGACATCAGCATCACAACTTACGAAAAGCCGAGCACAGCCGATGCCCACCTGCGCCAGTTGGCAGAGTGGTACAGGAATTATTACGAGGGCATCAAGCACACATTCAACGTGCGCTTCAACCGTGACATGATCGGTGCCTTCCGGCGCTTGCAGGATGAAGGTTTCATCGAAATCACAACCAGCGCGGCCACACACGGCTATCTGCCGCTGCTGGGGCGCGACAGCGCCATCACTGCGCAGTTGCGTACCGGTGTGGAAAGCTACAAACGGATGTTCGGCCGTAACCCAAGCGGCATCTGGCTCCCGGAGTGTGCTTACCGCCCTGCTTATCTCACCTCAAGAACCCAGCTTCGCCCCGGCATCGAGCGCTTTCTGGCAGAGCAGGGGCTGAAGGTTTTCTTCAGTGAAACGCATACCATCACCGGCGGCCAACCGGTGGGCGTTTCGGCAGGGGATGTGATTGGCCCGTATGGTGACATCAAACGGCGCTACGTAATTCCGGCAGCCAACACACCGCCCAAGCGCTCTGCAACAACCTACCGCGCCTATTTTGTCAGCGATACGACCTCTGGCGTGAGCGCAGAGGAGCATTCGGGTGTTGCGGTGATCGGGCGCAATAACCGTACCGGGCAGCAGGTCTGGAGCGCGGATTGGGGCTATCCGGGTGATTTTGATTACCGCGAGTTTCACAAGAAAGCCGGTACGAGCGGCCTGCAGTACTGGCGCGTGACCGGCGCGAAGACTGACCTTTCCCACAAAGACTACTATCATCCGGATTGGGCATCATATAAAGTTGATCAGCACGCAGAGCATTTCGCACACCTGGTGGGTGACCTGCTGCGCGAATTCAACAGCCGTACCGGTGAGTATGGCCTGATCTCGTCAAACTATGACACCGAGTTGTTCGGGCACTGGTGGTTTGAAGGGGTGAACTGGCTGGGCAAAGTGCTGCGACACCTGGCACAGAACCCCGAAATTGAACTGACGACGGCAACGCAGTATGTGGTGGAGCATCCTCCGGCAGAAGTGCTGCATATTCCCGAAAGCTCGTGGGGGGCTGGCGGTAATCACTTCACCTGGGATAACGGTGATACGCACTGGATGTGGGCACCCATTCATGAGGCAGAACTTCGCATGGAAGGTCTCGTCGCCCGTTTTCCTGATCCGACGCCGGATGAACACGCGGTGTTGTCTCAGGCTGCCAGGGAACTGCTGCTGCTCGAAAGTTCAGACTGGCCGTTTCTGGTTACGACAGGACAGGCGCGTGAATATGCGATTCAGCGCTTCAGCCAACACCTGGAACGTTACAACAAACTGTGCGCCAGCCTCGATGACGGGCGGCCAAATCGCGCGCTGGCTGACGAGTATTTTGAGCTGGATAAGCTGTTTGCGGAGATCGATTATCGCTGGTTTGCGGCGCGCTAAGGTCGGTTGGCCCACTCGTCATGTCGCTGTTGGCCACCTGATTGCTGCGCTGTTTTGCCCTCAACCCGCGTCCCCCCCGCTGCCTGCCGTGCAGCCAAAACAAGGGGATGGAAAGCCCGCTGTGTTTTAGCCCCTCGCCCAAACATGACCCCCGGCACTGGGCGAGGGGTGAGGTGAGGGCAGGATGCGCCAGCAGCATTCGTCACTAGCGCACAGGTCGCCAGTTTGCGCTTCGCGGGCGCAGTTATGCTGCGCCTGTTTTGCGTCATATGGGAGGAACCGCATGTTAAAGCTCATCCTTAACCGAAAGCGCTTGTGGCGTGTAACCGGGTTGGCCGGTTTGCTGCTTCTGGTTTCAACCTTAACGGCACAGGAAAACAGCAGCCCGGCAACCAACGCACCGATCAGCTTTGGCCAAACGGTAAACGACACGATCGAAGACGACTCGTTCTTTGACCTCTGGTACTTTGAGGCACGGGCTGGCGATGAGATCGAGGTCGTGATCACTGCATCAGACGGGCTGATACCGCTGATCGGGCTGCTGGACGGCGGGCGAAACCTGATCACCCGCAGTGATCTGCAGCCAGATGGCACCCTTGTGGATGCAGAGGTCAACAGCACGGTTACACTGCGCTATACCCTGCCGCAGGATGGCGAATACGCGATCAACGTCACGCGCGCGGGTATTGCAGAAGGCACCAGCTCTGGCAGTTATGCCCTGACGGTGAACATGGTTGCAGACGTTGTGAATCCGCTTCAGGATGTGGTCTTTCTGTGTGGCAGCCAGGAGGCGGTAACAGCCGCATCGCTGGAATTTCGTGAAGACGTGCAGGATCGTTCAGACTTAGGCCAGCCCGAATATCGGGTTACGGTGTTTGGTCTGGACGGGTTTATCCCGGTGCTGCGTTTTGAACTG
>CAZQIJ010000349.1:0-5073 GCA_964592955.1 uncultured Anaerolineaceae bacterium | reverse complement strand
ACGGTGGCCTGCCGCTGCCAGGATGTTCGCGAAGACGACCCACCGGCCGTTTCCACCGTATCCCTTCGGGGGCTGTGGGGGCGTCGCGGTGGGTTGCGTTTATAGCGGGGGCGGGGCGGGTGAGGGGTGCCCGCACAGCGTCGCCAGCCCTCGGCCCGCGTCAACCATTCTCGAACGCCATCACAGCGTCGCCCCAACGCAACGAGTCCCATCAGCGAAAGGATAGGCAGCGCAGGCTGCATCCCCACATGAACACACGAACGTTTTCCTTGCCAGATCTGCTGGCGCTGGCCGCGGCGCTGGCGCTGGTGCTGGCCTTTATGGTGCTGCCCTGGTTTGTTCTTACGGATGACGGCGTAAGCACCGGCTACAGCGCGTTTTCGCTGCTTACCGATATCCCGCGCGGCGCGCCCCGCTATGAAGTGACCTCGCTGTTCCTCGTCGGGTTCGGCGGGATCATCGCCGCCATCGCTGCCATCATCGGGCTGCTGCGCCCTATGGCGCGCTGGGCGACCCCCGTCATCGGCGCGGTGGGTGGCGTCATGGCCACCTTTCATTTTTCCGCCTTTTTCAGCCAGAACAGCGCCTACGAGAACCTCCCCGGCGTAATCGGCGTGGGCCTGTGGCTGGCGCTGGCGGCGGCGCTGGTCTCGCTGCTGCAGGTCTTCCTCAGGCGTTCCGGCAGTTCTGTCTTTGCCGAAGCCTTCTCGATGTCGCCGAATTCGCGCTACGCCTATTACTTCATCGCCCCCGCCGCCATCGTCATGCTGCTGCTGGTGTTCTACCCGCTGCTTAACGGTATTCTGCTCAGCTTTACAGACGCCGCGCAGATGAACACCACGCGCAGCATCGGCCCGCGCGTGACCCCCGCCACCTATACGTTTCATGCCAACCCGCTGGAGAATTATGTCGATATCTTCCAGCAGGACCAATACAACTTCGTCACGATCTTCATGCAAACGGTGCTGTGGACGGTGCTCAACATCGTGCCCCACATCGCCATTGGCCTGGGGCTGGCCATGCTGCTCAACCGCAACATACGCGGGCGCGCCGTGTACCGGGTGCTGCTCATTCTGCCCTGGGCGGTGCCGTCCTATATCTCGGCCTTCGTGTGGCGTTTCCTCTATAACGGCGATTTCGGCTTCCTCAACAGCTTTCTGAACTCCATCAATATCGCCGATATCCCCTGGCTTTCCAGTTCCGGCTGGGCCATGGTGGCGGTGGTCGTGGCCAATACCTGGCTCGCCATCCCGTTCAACATGGTCACCATGCTGGGCGGCCTGCAAAGCATCCCGGCAGAGCTGTATGAGGCCGCCCAGGTGGACGGCGCGAACAACTGGCACAAGTTCCGGTTTATCACGCTGCCCATGCTGCGCCCGGTCATGATGACGGTGACGCTGCTCGGCGTGATCTGGACCTTCAACAGCTTCAACATCATTTTCCTGGTCTCGGAAGGCGGGCCGTTCCGTTCCACCGAGATCCTCTCTACCTGGGCATGGCGGCTCGGCTTCGGCCAGGCCCCGCAGTACGGCATCGCGGCGGCCTTCTCCGTCATGATCCTGATCATTCTGATGGTCTTTAGCCTTAGCTATATTCGCGTGCTGAACCGAGGCGGTCAGCAGGAGGCGGTGGTATGAGCACACGAACCCAAAGCCCGGCGTCATCGCTGCCAGCCAGCAGCGCGCGCCCTGCCCGGCTCAATCAGCAGCAGCAGCGGCGGCTGGCAGACGCAGCCACCCATGCCGTGCTGATCTTCACCACACTGGTGATGCTGTTCCCCATTTTCTGGATCGTCTCCACCTCGTTTAAGCCCCAGGCCGAGGTCGAGAGCAGCCGCGTAACGCTTTTCCCGCAGCACTTCACCCTGGAAAATTATGATCACATCCTCAACGGGCTGAAGGCCAACGACCGCGAAACCGGCGAAGAGATCAACCTGTTCTGGCGCTGGGGGCTGAACAGCCTCGGCGTTGCCCTCATCACCACCACCATCGGCGTGCTGCTGGCGGCGTCCTGCGCCTATGCGCTCTCGCGCTTTAAGTTTCCGGGGCGGCGCACCGTGCTGGTGGCCTTTCTCATCACGCAGATGTTTCCCGGCGCGATCCTCGTCGTGCCGCTCTACAACCTGCTGAAGGAATTTGGCCTGCTGAATTCGTGGCCGGGGCTAACGCTGGCCTACTGTACGGTGGCGCTGCCCTTCAGCGTGTGGATGCTGAAAGGGTTCTTCGACGCCATCCCCTACGATCTGGAAGAAGCCGCCATTGTGGATGGCTGTTCACCCTTCGGGGCCTACTGGCGCATCGCGCTGCCGCTCACGCTGCCCGGCATTGCGGTGGTCGCCTTCTACAACTTCATGACCGCCTGGAACGAGTTCATGCTGGCGCTCACGTTTATGTCTGGCGAAACCAGCAAAACGCTGCCGGTGGGGCTGCGCGGCTTCATCTTCCAGTTCAATACAGACTGGCACTATCTGGCGGCTGGCTCGGTACTCGTCACCATTCCCGTCATGATCATCTTTTTCTATGCCCAGCGCGGGCTTATCAGCGGCCTGACCGCTGGCGGCGTGAAGGGCTGAACCCGCTGCCAACGCAAACGGACACCGCGCGGTGTCCGTTTGGGTAGGGGCACAGGGTGGGATGTCTACTTCTGGCTGCGGTCGCGGGCACCTTGCAGCACCCGTGCGATGCCTTTCAGGTGGTTGATGATGCGGTTAATTTCCTGCGACGACAGGTGAACATCGCGCTGAAGCGCTGGCGGCTCCTGAATCTTCTCGATCAGCTTCTCGGTGATCTCCTGCGCGTCGTCCTCACCAAAATAGTCCAGGTCATGCATACTGAACGAGGTCAACTGCACCAGCCGCGTGTTCAGCCAGCCCACACGATGCCCGCTCTTCGCCGCGATCCAGTGATGATAATTCGCCGCCGCGATCACCTGAATCATGTCGTTCTCGCGCAGCTCTGCCGTAGGAATACTGGCTTTGGCGCGCGGCAGGTTATAGATCGCGATCGTGTCCCCCTCATGGATATGCAGAAGTACCTGTTCCCAGCGCGAGTCTGCACGTGATGGCAAGCGCGGGACAGAGGGTTGGGTTATGTCTGCATCTGGCATCGGCTCACCTCCGTTCGTTTAAAAAATTGTAATATCGTTTAGGTTTTGCCGCAAGCGGATAAAAATAGATTTCCTGTAAAAAAAATCGGGAGTACCGCGATCATGCCAGGTGCAGCGCGTGTCTTTTAGCGCGCGCGTTGGGCGGACGCGCCGTTGCACGTCCGCGCTGTGCTTCCCGGTTGGTGCCGAACGCGCCTCAGATCACGCGCACCGGCGTGCCCACCTCGGCCCAATCAAACATCCACTGCGCGTATTCCGGCGGCAGGTTCACACACCCATGGCTCATCGGGCGGCCAAATTTGTTGTGCCAGTAGGTGCCGTGAATGGCGTAGCCCTGATAGTAATACATGGTGTAGGGCACCTGCGGCAGGAAATAATCCGGCCCGCGCATGTCGTCTGCCAGCAGCTTCACATAGATGCTGAAGTCCCCCTTCACGGTCGGCGTGGCTGGCAGCCCGGTGGATACCAGGTACGAGCGCACCAGTTGCCCATGCTCATAGGCGTAAATGCGCTGCTCGTTGGTCGAAACCACAATCGACTTGCCGCTGGTGGTGGGGGCGGGCGGGGCATCTGCCGCCGTCGGCGCATATTCCCCCGCCGCCGGGATGATCAGCGCCTGCCCCACGAAAATCAGGTTGGGATCGGCAATCTCGTTCACTTCCATCACGTCGTTCACCGTCAGGCCATAGCGTGTGGCGATCAGCCCCAGCTCGTCCCCGGCCTGCACGGTGTAGGTGGTCGTTACCCCGCTGTAGAGGGCGTCGTCCACATACTGCCCTTCAACTTCGATCATGTTAAGGTCCAGCACGCCGTCGGCCAGTTCGCCGGTCGCGTCCACCCGCAGCCGGTCCAGCACAAACGGGATGTCGATCATAACGCCGTCCGACGGCGGGTTGCCGTCCACCGCCTCGATGTTCACCGTGTAGCCCAGCTCGGTTAAGCCGATCTGCGCCTGCGCCAGATCAACCACATAGCGCGCGGAAAGCTGCGCGTCTTCCGGCGCGGCTGCGGCTTCCTCAAGAAGCGCGTCCGTCGCCAGCGCGATTCCCAGGCTGGCATAAGAAACCGGGTAGTTGGCCACGCCATCCGTCACCGTAAGCTGGCGCGTGGCAAAGGCCAGGTTCAGCGCGGCGGCGGCGTCTTCGGGCGCTTCGCCGCCGATGTCGATCCCGGCGACGCTCACGCCAGCGGCGATGCGCGGCTGTGCCACGTAAACCAGCACCAGCGCCAGCGCCAGCGCGAACACCGTCAGCACTGCGCACGTCAGCGCGCCGCCGATCACCAGCAGCGGCGTGTTCAGGGCCGGTTTCGGGCGCTGGGGCGGCACACCTGGCCCGGCTGGAACCGCTGCACGTACCGGCGGACCGTAAATCGTCGGCTGGGGGGTGGGCTGCGGCTGCGCGCCGGTGGGCTGGCTCGCGCCTCGCTGCCCGGAGGTGTGCTGTGGCGGCAAAGGGTGCGACATGCGTCTTCTCCATAACTTTCAAGCGTTCGTAACATTGCCATTGTATTACAATCTGTGTGGCGTTCAACCAACGGCTTGCCTACGGGCAGCGCGCAGGGTGGACGACAGCCTGGCAGGGGGTGCGCGTTGGGTACGCGCGCCGCGCATCGGCTACACTAGTCCATGTCTGCCACACACCTGACGGTGATCGTGAAATCGTACAAGAGTGAGATGAGGAGATGCAATGATGACGAAACGCTTTATGCTGGTTTTGCTGCTGCTGTGGCTTTGCGCAGTGGGGGCGCAGGCGCAGTCCGCGGCGTCGTGCCCCGGTGTTTTACCCTCGCGCCTGATCGTGGGCGATTACGGGCGTGTGCTCCCCGGCGACGCCAATAACATGCGCGCACTGCCCGCCCGCAGTGCCGACCTTGTGACCCAGATCCCCGGCAGCGCCGTGTTTACGGTGCTGGAAGGCCCCACCTGCGCAGATGCTTTCGCCTGGTGGCGCGTGGACTATCGCGGCC
>CAZQIJ010000348.1:0-5080 GCA_964592955.1 uncultured Anaerolineaceae bacterium | reverse complement strand
GCCCATTCGTGCATCCAGAAGGCGGTTGAGGTGCTGGGGCTGGGCAGCCGCTACCTGCGGCGCATCCCGGTGGACAGTGACTTTCGCATGGATCTGACAGCGCTGGCGGCGCAGATTGAGGCAGACGCGCGCGAAGGGCTGCGCCCGGCCTGCATCGTGGCCACCGCCGGGACGGTGAACACGGGCGCGGTTGATCCGCTGGACGGCATCGCGGACGTGTGCGAAACATACCGCATGTGGTTTCATGTCGATGCCGCCTATGGCGGGGTGGCGGTGATGGCACGGCCAGAGCTGTTCGGCGGCCTGGGGCGCGCTTACAGCATCGCGCTGGACGCCCACAAGTGGCTGTATATGCCCATCGAATGCGGCGTGTCGCTGGTGCGCAACGGCGGCCTGCTGCGCGATACCTATGGCCCGCCGCCCACCGGCACAACGCCGCCCTACCTGCGCGATGACCGCGCGCTGCCCTGGTTCAGCGAATATGGCCTTCAGCAGACGCGCGCTTTCAAGGCGCTTAAACTGTGGATGGTCATGCAGCAGGTGGGGGTTGAGGGCTACCGCGCGCTGATCGGGCGCGACATCGCCCTGGCGCAGGCGCTGGCCGAAAAGCTGGCAGCCCGGCCAGACTTTGAACTGGTCGCCACCGGCCCGCTGAGCATCGTTTGCTTCCGCTATCGCCCGCCGGGCCAGGACGATCCCGCCGCCGTCGATGCGCTCAACCGCAAACTGCTGCCCATCCTCCAGGCCAGCGGCGCGGCCTTCCTCACGGCCACCGAGATCCACAAGCGTGTGGCGCTGCGGGCGTGCATCGTCAACTTTCGCACCACCGAAGACGATCTGGACTGGCTGCTGGACTCCATCGCTGCGGCAGGCGAACGCGCGCAGGGTTAACCCCGTCTGCGTGGGCGCGCGGCTGCGTGGGCGCGCAGCCTTCTGCCAGAATCAGCGCGGGGGCTGCGCAGCCCCCGCTTGATGCTGTAACTCTGTTAGTCGTTGGGTGTACTGTCAATCTTTTAGTAAGGGTTTCAGCATCCGGTGGGGTACACCGGGCAGGCTGACACAGGTTCAGGGCAGCGATCGGTTGGCGATACGTATCCCGCTCCTACTGCGACAAGATGAGCATGCGGGGTGCTAGGGGCTTCGCCCCCATACACGCGATGTGCGTTTCACCCTGCATCTTGGGCTTGTCTCGGTAATACGTATTCCAACGGACCTCTAGCCGATGCTGGGCAGCAGGACGACGGAGGCTGCCAGCGCCGCGACTTCCGGGTGAAGCGTGCAGTCTTCCGGCATCACGACGTAAAGCTTCACGTCGCTGTCGCGCATCTGCCGCTCCAGGTCCAGCGTGGGGCCGCCCACCTCGCCATCGGTGAGGATCAGCACGCGCGATGGCCTGGGATCGGCTTCCATGAGGTGCTCGAACACGCAGTTGATGTCTGTGCCGCCGGTGGTGGTCATGTCGCCCGCCCGCAGATCAATCAGGGGCAGGTGCCGCACCGCCGTCGAAAACTGGTAGACATCCGCGTCCTGGTGGGCCACATAGGGCGTGATGAGGCCCAGCAGGTGCGGCAGATAGCTGTACATGGAGCCAGACACATCCAGGTAGATATAGGCTTTGCTCGGCTTCTCTGGCAGGCGTGCCCGCGTGGTTGCCGGCTGTGTCCACAGCGTTTCAGGCGCGCCAAGCTGACGCCGCGCCATCGCCAGGCGGTCGCGGGCGTTGGGCAGCACGCCAGTCCCGCCGGACGATGCAATGGGGGTGCGCGCCTTGCGGCGGGTGCGGCCTGGGCGCGGCGCGATGCACAGCCGCAGCACCTGGGAAAAGCGGCGGCGCATGTTCTCGCTGGCGGCGTCCACCGCATACTGTGTGCGACCGAGATTCCCGCCCACCCCGCGCCCAAACCCGGCCATAGACGGCCACTGCCCCGAAACCTGCCGCATGAGGTCTTTCATAAGCGGGTCGTTCTCGTCGTCCGGGTTGTGGTTGCCCAGCAGAAAGCTGGTGTCCTTGAACCAGTCGATACCGGAACGCAGCAGCAGGTTCAGCACCTCCTCATACATGGGCGGGGTGTAGACGTTCGTCAGCATGTGGGGCGGGTACAGGCGCATCAGCAGATCCCTGGTGCCGGGCGGCCCTGCCTCCGGGTAGACCGGGTGATCTGGCCAGCCGACCGGCGGGCGCAGCAGGCAGCCTGGGAAGTCTTCCGCCGCGTTGATCGACTCGAAGAAGCCGCGATACTCTGGCCCGCTGAACTCGCGCATCAGCCCGGCGTTGATGATGGCGTCGAAGGCGACGTTCTGCGCGCGCGTCATGCGCGGGTACATGCGGGTGTGGGCCAGCAGCACATGCCACAGCTCGTGCATCACCAGCAGAAACAGGTGTTCGTCTCGCTGGCAGTGCTCCTCCACGAAATCCGGGTTGATGAGCAGGCGCGGGCGGCGCTTGCATTCTACCGCCGCGGTGGGCAGCGCCCGTGTCACATGAATCCCGGCCAACCGGGTGAGCGTCTCCATCTCGAAGCGCGACGCAGGCAGGCACATCAGCAGGCGGCGCTTGATAACGGCGTCTTCGGTGCGGGTGATTCTGCGCGGAATAGCAGCCATTGCGGTACCCTACCCTTCCTCTATATAGCCGGTAAGCCGTGCGAGCGTCACCAGGCGCGGGTCATCGCTGAAGATGGCGCGGCCCATGTACTGGGAAGACAGCACCAGCGGCGCGTTGGCCAGCAGAAGCTGCGTGCGCGCGCGCCCCAGCACGTTGATGACCAGCGTGAGGTCGATGGCGCGCAGGCATTGGAACGTGATGTGCTGGGGCTGCGGCGGCTTCTCGTCGTCGCTGTCGTCGTCGCTGTTCTGGGCGGGCGGCGGGGTGGGGGGCATGTTCAGCGCCTTCCAGGTGTCTGCATTCCAGTTATAAACCATGCATGCGCCGTCCAGCTTATAGTCTGCCCAGGCGCTGGCCGCCAGGTTCGCCAGCGCGCTCACATCGTCGCCGCCGTTTTCCAGCGCCTCTACCAGCTTGCCCAGGTTGGCCAGGTCTGGTTCTGGCGCGGCACCCAGCAGCCTGAAGAACGGGTCGCCCAGTCCCTTCAGGTCAAAGCGGACGACGGTGCGCAGCAGCGGCTGCATCGTCCAGGATTTCTGGTTCGGGTTCTGGATGCGGTTCAGGAGCCCCCCTGGTCGCGGCGCGGGCTGGGCGGGTTGGTTCTGGTTGGTCTGGCCGGGGCGCTGCCCAAAGCGCGACCCGAACGGGTTGTTTGGCTGCTGCGGCGGATTCTGGGCCGGGGCGCTGCCGGCTGCCGGCGCTGTGGCCTGCGCCGGGGGATTCTGGGCCTGATTGTTTTGTGCGGCGTTCCCAAACGGTGAATTGGTCATGTTAGAGTTCCTCCCCCAGGTCAAACATCATCAGATCCAGACGAAATTGTTCGAGCGCATCGCGCCATTTCTGCGAGCGCCAGTGTACCGGGAAGCCATAGAGCACGAAGTTGCGTTCCAGGCGCGAAAGCGCGGTATCGCGCCGGTTCTGTTCCACCCACTCGCGGATCTCGTCCCAGGCGATGGCGTCCTGCGAGCCGGGGGCGGCGTGGGCAAAGGCCACGCGCGGCTCCAGCACATGGTAGGCAAGCTGCGCCAGCGGTTCGTAGGCAGACGGGTCGAGCGCGCGCCGATTCCGGAAGGCCAGAAACATGGCCACCGCCAGCCCCACCTGGCGCACGTTGGAGTCTTCTGCGCCGATGGTTTGCGTGATGAGCCGCGAAAGGTCGGCGTCAGAGAACTCCAGGCGGGCCGCCAGCGCCACGCGGCGCGCTTTGTCTGGTTCTTCCAGCACGCGCCGCCAGTTGTCATCTTCCATATATTCGGCCAGCTCCCACGCCTGACGGTGCGCGGCGACCACCTTCACCGGCGACGGCGGCACTTCGGTGGCGGTTTGCGGCAGCCCAAACAACACCGCGATCTCGGCGCTGTCCTGGGCGTGGGCGCTCTCGCCTTCCAGCAGCAGGCGGGCCGCGTGTACGGCAGCCACAGACCGGGCGAGCATCCGCGCGCGGCGTGGGCTTTGTGCCAGCCCGGTTTGCTCCAGCATATCCATCAGGCACACCACGTAATCTGGCAGCCAGTCGTCGAAGGCCGCTTCGATGTGCGGGATGCGTTCGGCGCAGGCGCTCACCAGGGCGGGCAGCTCCAGCGCGTGGCCGTTAAGTGCCATGCCGCGCCACGAAACCATCGCGCGGCGGTCTGCCTTAGAGAGTTCGCCCCAGTTGGGGACGGCGATGATGTAGGGAAAGCGGTCGGTCAGCGCCGGGTCCAGCGGCTCTGACCCCAGGTAATAATCGGTCGATTTTCCGGTGGCGGCGGGATCGTCCGGCGCGGGCGGGTTCATGGCTGCCCAGCGGTGGCGCAGATTATCCAGCGGGATGCCGACAACGCGACGTTCATGAATTATCGGGAACAACTTATTCTGTAAATCCGGGCGGCAGCGCGAGATTTCGTCGAAGAAGACGAAGCCCGCGTCCCAGATGGTGCCCGGCGTCGTTACAAAACGCAGCGACTTTCCGCTTTCGTCCGGCAGCGGGATACCGACAAGATCGTCATAATTGATGAGCGCCGCGTTATAGTGGCGCATTTCCAGCCCCAACGCGGCGGTGATACGCTCCACCAGCAGCGATTTGGCGGTGCCATGCGGCCCGATGAGCAGCAGCGGCGCTTCGGTGGCCAGCGCTGCCAGCAGTACCGCATCCAGGTGGGCCCATCCGCGCACGCCCAAAGATCCGGCAATTTCTGTCTTGAGGTTTGTTTCGTCAAGCGTTTGCGTCATGATCTGAACAGCCTTCTTTGCGTATGTTTTGCCTGCGTGTATTTGCGTAAGTTTTGCGTATTTACTCAAACACACTCAAAGCATACAGGTTCTTTTCCAAAAACGCAACCGCTTCTGGCGTGTTTCTGGTCAAACGGTGAATTCTCTCATATTTATATTAATGACGGTACGACATGGGTGTGTGGATGAGGTGGGGATAAGGGCAATTTCGATGCGGCGATTACGCTGTAGGGGCGCGGCAGGGCGCGCCCGCCGGGGGATTCC
>CAZQIJ010000347.1:0-5116 GCA_964592955.1 uncultured Anaerolineaceae bacterium | reverse complement strand
GATGCGATTTCACCCATTGGTGTATATCTGAATGATGTGCAGAGCGGATACTGGCAGGGCGATACGCTCCATCTGAACAATGGCGGGCACATTCAGGATGATCAGTACACTGCCCCGGATGGCACAAAGAAACTGCTGGAACGTCCCATGCAGTTGCTTATGCGCTGGTATGGCTTCGCGCTGACGTTCCCCGGTTGCGAAATTGGCCCCCAGACCGCTTAATTGCTGTTGCGTGTAGCCATGCGTTCCCGCCATTCCTGCACCTGCTCATAGGGCAGAATGGCATACCGATTTTTTGCGGCACCCTTCTGTGCCAGAATGGATGAGACAACTTCCCTGTGTGCCAGAATGGATGAAACAGCCTGGCTCTCAAGTTTAGTGTAGCACAGCAGGGCGGAGAAGGATGGAACTCATGATAGCGCACACTGGCAAGAGCAGGGCAACCGAAGTGCAGCCCCGCGCCACCCGCCGGACGTTCAGTGCGGAGCATACGCAGCGACTTCTTGCGGTGGCCGCATCAACACAACACATACTCCCCAATTAGGCGTGTCGCAAAGAGGCACCTCCGGATGAAACCGCAGTCGTTTCTCTGTGGCCAGGCGCGTCGGTAATCTGGTTAGCAGAGCACGGGTCACTACAGAGTTTTCTGAGGAGTTTACAAAGATGCAACACAAAACTGGATCCTTGGTAACATCTGGCTGATAGTTTACGTGTATTGAGCACGTATCAGGAGGTGTACGAATGCGTTTACGCTTGTTATTTGGCGTTATGTTGCTGTTCGGGACAGAAATAACCCAGCCAATTCTCGCCCAGCAGGATGTGCCCTTGGTGCCTATTTCCGATATGCAGGTCGATTATGGTGAAGAAATTCCTGGGCTATATGGCTCCGCAGGAAACACAATCCCTCAGTTTTATCGCCCTCTTGTTCAGTATGCCGCTGATGGTATAGAGCCATTAGATGCAGACGGCAACCCTGATACCGACGGTCTTATTGGGTTCTTATCAGTTGGGATGTCCAATACATCCCAGGAATTCTCAGCCTTTATGCAACTGGCAAACGAACAAGGTCAGGTAAACCCGGCAATCATATTGGTGGATGGTGCGCAAGGCGGCGTTGACTCTGTTGCATGGAACACCCAGGAAACGCCCTGGAATGTACTGAATGATCGCTTATCTGAGGCCGGGGTAACACCCGCGCAAATCCAGGTCATTTGGTTGGAAATCGAAGTGCATAGTATCACGCAATATGCTTCAGACGATGACTCCCAAAAGCGTTACCGTGTGGAGCAGATGGAGCAGATCATAAACCGTCTTTCGGGTACGTTCCCGCATCTGCAAATTATCTACTTGTCAGCCCGCGCGTATGGCGGTTTTTACAACGCTGCGGTTGCCAGTAATCTCAGCGTGCCAGAACCGCGTTCCTACGAACACGGTTTTGCTGTGCGCCAGGTCATTCTGAACGCGATACGTCAGGATCAAGCATCGCTGGATAGCGAAACAGATTTCGAGCCGTTATTGCCAGTGGTGATTTGGGGGCCGTATTTCTGGGCGGCGGAATCTGCGCGTGAAGACGGTCTCTTTTATGTGCGTGAGGATTATGCGCGTGATGGTATTCATCCAGGCAGCCAGGGACAACGTAAGATCGGTACTTTCATGCTGAATTTCTTCGTTGATGATCCAACCACACAATCCTGGTTTCCAGACAATGAATAGCTATTTCAGTCGCCAATCTCCATTGCCACCTTTCACCGGGCCAGACGCAGCGTCTTCTTCAACAGTGATGCCCCCACCGATTGTCGCACCTTGAGCGCGTACCCACACCACATGCCAGCGGTAAAGCTGTCCCCAGCAGCAGACCTGGGCATCGTGAACTCCTGGAAGAGGCTACTGACTATTCCAGGCCGCCCCTTATAACGGAAGGCAGCAACGCCGGAATTCGCAACCTGGGTAACAGGTTGCGACGTGCTGTTCTGCACGCGGCAGTCGTTATCGAGCGAGGGCTGGCGCGTCTGCAACCCGAACACCGAGCGCGAAACCCGCGACGCGTTCGAGAACCCGTCGCAGTCCACATTTGACAAGACGCTGTGAAACACGCACTGGCAGCCTTCTTAGAAAAGCGTGGCGCAGTGACGGATCTGCTGCAAGCCCTTTCGGAAGCGGCGGCGTGGGATGAGCAGGTGAGCGAAGGGAAAGCACTGAGCGACCGGGAGGAAGCCGTCTTGCAGGTGCTGGAAACCATGACGCGCGGTCACAGTGAAACCGTGTGGCTAAAAACAGGGGCTGTGCGTGAGGAAGTCGCCCGACTGCTGGGGCTGCACAGTGAGAAGTTTGGTGATGCCCAGTGGCTCGGTCACATGCTCAAGCGTCTGCACCTGCTCGATGATGGACGACGCAAACGCACTCCCGAAGGCATGGCTTATGCGGTTCAACCGGCTGAAGTGCGGGACATGCTGCGCCGCTATGATGTGTCGCCAATTGAAAACGGAATGCGCTGAAACACCGTCCCCAAGCGTGCAAACCCTACATACTGTGCATGTCGCTCAGGAGTGTGTAGGGTCTTTCGCCGCGGGGGCACTGCCGCACCTGTCCGAGTCATACATGGTCTAACGCGGGATTTCTGGCAGCGTTGGGATAACAGCCCTCGCCTCCTCCGCCTTCATTGGTTTGTTAAACAGCGGGCCGCGTGGTTCCGTCCAGCGGGCAGTGTACAACGCTCCCAGGTCGATCACCTCAAAACCTGTGTCGCTGACGAGCTGCGTCACGGTAGCTTTGGCGTCCGGGTCGTCACCGCTGATGAAGGCTACCAGGTGCGGTGTCTCATGATGGCGTGTATGGATATGCTCAAAGTAGATGTGGTTGTAGGCCTTGACGACCTGCGCCCCTGGCAATTTGCCCGCGATTTCCTCCGCTGCCGTGCCGTGATCGGCATAGGCTGGCCCGCCGGCTGCGAATGGGTTCACAGTGTCGATGACGATTTTCCCCGCCATGCCCCCGGCGGCCTGGAGCGCGTTATCGAGTTCGCCGTAAGGCGGAGAAAGCAATACCACATCCGCAAAAGCGACGGCTTCGGCGGGAGTCCCCCAGCGCGAGTCGTTCCCGGCTTCCGCTGCAAGCTGTTTAAGCTTGTCTTCCGAACGCGAGAAGCTGTAGAACACTTCATGCCCTGCTTCCGCCAGCAGTTTACCGACGTTCGCGCCAATGCGTCCAGCGCCAATAATTCCGATTTTCATTCTGATTACCTCTGTTTCATCTATCGCTGTAGTAACTTAAAACCGATTTGACCACCCATGCCTTGACCATAGGCCAATTGCACGAGGAGCATTCCGGCAGGTTCAATATAGCGGGCATTCATCAGCGGCCCGGCATCGATGGGTTGCACCCCCAACACCTCCAGCAACGGTATGACAGTCTTCTTCGCGCTATCACTGTCACCACAATAAAATACCGTCGGCTGGTTCCCGGCGAAATCGCGATTCTCGGCGTGCAGCACTTCGGCAAAGGGCAGAATACACTCGACAACCTCGGCATCCGGCGCAAGCCGTGCGATTTCCTCGCCAGCCGATGTTGTCGTGCCGATTGCTAAACCACTCATATCGGGCTTTAGCGCGTTGACGGTTGAGAGTATGATCTTGCCTTTCACATCGCCCATCCCCTTTACGGCAGCCTCAATATCCGTCCAACGCACGGTAAGCAGGCTGACCTCTGCCTGGGCCACTGCATCGATCACAGCGGCGGTGCTCGCTGTTTCCCCGGCAGCAGCAGCGATTTCTGCAAGCTTATCTGCCGGTAGGAGGGCATCTGTGAAAATGACATGGTGGCCGCCGCGTGCCCAGAGATTACCTACACCACGTCCCATATTTCCGCTGCCAATAATGGCAATTTTCATGATGATTTCCCTTTTGTCACGAACTCCGTTCGGCTGTCGTGGTGAATAACGCTGGTATGAAACGAGACAAACGCCTCGGCCACGTTGATCCAATCTGTGATGATTGTCAGGCCCTCCGTGACCTTCTGCGCGGCCTCGACATCGGCGCGTGTTTCCCAGTAGACCAGCAGCATCCACTCCTCACCGCCGAGGTGGACGAGTTCCGAGCCGGCGAAACCCGCCAGCTTACCGACCTCTGCATCGACCTGTGGGCGCTGCGCGACCAACTGCTCCCCCTGCGCTGTGTTCGCCCGCAGGCGCACGACTTCAACGATTTCTGGCATTGATTTTTCTCCTTATAGATAGATTTTAGACCTGCGGCTCCTCAGCAGCCGTTTCTTCGTCATCTGGAATGGCGAAGAAGGACACAACCCCGCCGAGGATGACAAAGATGCCACAGACAATGATCACAGCATGCAAAGCTCCTGGCTGGCCAATGCCAGGCCCCATCTCAGAGAGCGCACCGATAGCGACAACACGTGGATATTCGAGGCTCACATAAGCTCCCAACATGGCTACAACACAAGAGTCTATGGTGGGAGAGAGGCGATTTCCACCGTAAAACTACGGGGCGTTTTTAGCTGGTCAGCGTCATGTAATCACGCTCCCATTGCAGGCACACCCCGGACTGTAGCGGTGTGCTATCACAGCCGATTTCGCTAAACACCGCCCGCGCCCGGTCATCGGCGGGTAACAGCGACAGTATAGTAACGAACTTTTCTGCATCCACGGGTGTCGTGATGATGTTGAAACAGATGTCTTCATCCCCCCACCGAACACTGCCTGACCGATTTTGGCGTGCCGGCGCATCGACGCGCAGACCGCGCCAAACGCGGCGCAACTGGCTGGATTCTTCGATCATGCCGCGCAGGTTTGTGTATTCGGGTGTCGTCTCGACAGTCTGCGCCCGATACTTGAGGTGGTACAGAAGGGGTCTCAGCAGGCCGTCACGCGATGCTGCTGTCAGGTGTGGCGTGAGTGTGGGATCACACAGCAGATCGAGCAGCGTTCGTTGATTCTCTGGCATGTCGGCGATGCACGGCGTCCCGAACAGCGCCGTGAAGTTCGGGTTATCGCGCCAATACAGTCAATAAAGTATCTCGTTTCCGCCGCAGCAATCAAGTATATCTAGTGCCCTTCGATCGGCTATCAGAAACCTATCAAAGAATTCATCGCGATAGCGGTGTAATT
>CAZQIJ010000346.1:0-5126 GCA_964592955.1 uncultured Anaerolineaceae bacterium | reverse complement strand
GCAGCCCGGCTACCGTACCGATGCGACCGGGCAGCAGGTCTACCACCAGCCCTAGCGCCTGTCGGCAGCCGACCCTACACGTTATCAGCCGCACGGTTTCTCACCCGCCGCGGTGGATAAACTTTAACGGATTGTCTCTATGTCTCAGGAGAATTGATACGACCATGTTGAAAAAACTGTTTCTCTTTATCACGCTTCTGGCGCTCGTTGTCGTGCCGCTCGCCGCGCAGGATGCCACGCCGGATCAGCCGCATGACCCCAGCCGCCTCATTCTGGCCACCACCACCAGCACCTACGACTCCGGCCTGCTGGATTACCTGCTGCCATACTTCGAGGACGAATTCGGTGTGACGATCGATATCATCTCGGTTGGGACGGGTCAGGCCTTTGAACTGGGCCGCAATGGTGACGCCGATGTGGTGCTGGTTCACGACCGTGCCCGCGAAGAAGCGTTCGTCGAAGAAGGTTTCGCCCCCGCGCGCTTCGACGTGATGTATAACGACTTTGTCGTCGCCGGGCCGGAATCCGACCCCGCAGGCATCGCCGGGATGACCGACGCCGCAGCCGCGTTTGCGCAGATCCTGGAGACAGAAAGCATCTTTATCTCGCGCGGCGATGACAGCGGCACCCACGCCAAAGAACTGCTGGTGTGGGCCACCGCCGAACTCGAACCGGAAGGCGATTGGTACGTTGCTGCCGGGCAGGGCATGGGCGCGGTGCTGAACATGTCCAACGAACTGCAAGGCTACACCCTCAGTGACCGCGCCACCTATCTCGCGCGCCTCCAGGAAGGTCTGGATCTGGTGATTGTGGTCGAAGGCGACCCGCTGCTGTTTAACCCCTACGGCGTGATGGCCGTTAATCCCGAAGTCCATCCGCAGGTCAACGCAGCGGTGGCGCAGCAGTTTGTCGATTGGCTCGTGTCGGTTGAGGCGCAGGAACGCATCGCGGCGTTTGAGGTCAACGGCAATACGCTGTTCACCCCCAGTTCCGAAGCGTGGCTGGCAGCGCAGATGGAAGCAGAAATGGAAGCAGAAATGGAAGCAGAGATGACGCCGGAAGCCACGCCAGAAGCAACACCGGAGTCGTAACCAGCACAATTCACCCCTGGCGATTAATCAGGGTGGGCGGGGTCAGTTTCGCCTCGCCCATCGGGGAACGTTTCATGCAAACATTTCTGGATGCCATCGGTCAGGCGCTGCGCCTGATCTTCAGTGCCGATCCCATCGTAATCGAAATCCTGCTGCGCTCACTTCAGGTCACAGTCAGCGCGCTCGTCATCAGCGTGGTGCTCGGTATTCCCTTCGGGGCCTGGTTCGCGCTGTCGCAGTTCCGTGGCAAGCGCCTCGTGACGACTCTCATCTACACCGGCATGGGGCTGCCGCCGGTGGTGGCCGGGCTGGTGCTGTACCTGTTCTTTTCGCGCAGCGGCGCGCTGGGCGACTGGGGCTGGCTGTTCACCGTCCCCGCGATGGTTGTCGCGCAGACGCTCATCGCGCTGCCCCAGGTGATTGGCGTCACCGTCAGCAGCGTGACCAGTGTTGACCCGCAACTGCGCCCCCAGCTTCGCGCGCTTGGGGCCACGCCGCGCCAGGCCTTGCTTTCACAGCTCTATGAAGCGCGCATCGGCGTGCTGGTGGGCATTGTGGCCGGGTTTGGCTCCATTATCTCCGAAGTCGGCGCGGTGATGCTGGTGGGCGGGAACATCGACGGGCGCACCCGTGTGCTGACGACCGCCATCGTGCTCGAAACGCAGCGCGGCAACTTCGACATCGCCCTCGCACTGGGGATGATCCTGCTGTCGCTGTCGTTTGTCGCCAATTTCGCCATCGTCATGATTCAGGGAAGGTGGGGCAGATGACCGCACACTATACCCTGCGCGACATCGAACAGCGCTACGGGGCGCGTACCGTCCTGCGCATCCCCCACATGGAGATCGCGCCGGGGGAGATTCTGGCGGTGGTGGGGCCAAGTGGCGCGGGCAAAAGCACCCTGCTGCGCCTGCTGGCCATGCTGGAAACCCCCTACGGCGGCCAACTGCACCTGCGCCTCGGTGCTGCCGCAGATCCCATCACGCCGCACACCATCACCATCAGCCAGCGCCGCGATCTGGCGATGGTCTTCCAGCGCCCGCTGCTGCTGTCGCGTTCCGTGCGCGAGAACATCGCCTATGGGCTGAGGCTGCGCGGCAAACCCGACCATGCGCGCATCGAGGCCATGATCGACCGCCTGCGTCTGGATAAAGTGGTACATGCCAGCGCCCGCACCCTCTCTGGTGGCGAGCTTCAGCGCGTCGCCATCGCTCGCGCGCTCATCACGCAGCCGCGCGTGCTGCTGCTGGACGAACCGACAGCCAACCTCGACCCGTTCAACATCAGCCTCATCGAAGGGCTGCTGTGCGAGGAACACCAGCAGCGCGGCATGACCATCGTGATGGTCACCCACAGCATCTTTCAGGCGCGCCGCATGGCGTCACGCATGGCGGTGATCCTTGACCATGCGCTGGTCGAGATCGGCCCCACCGAGCACCTCTTCAGCGCGCCGGATGATCCGCGCACGCGCGCCTTTATCGCTGGCGACATCGTTTATTAGCGCTGCCGCCCCCATGTGGTATAGTCTGCGGTGATTTGCCTGAACTATCGTTAAGGAGTAACCATGCCGCGTGTGCTGTTGTTCTTCTGGGCTGCACTGCTCGTTGTCGTGCAGCCGCTGACCGCCGTTCTCGCCCAAACCCCCACGCCCATACCGGCTGTGGCATCCGGCGGCTGCGAAGCCGCTAACTCTGTCGCGCCCGGCCTCACCGAGATCACGCTCGACGTAGACGACACCGAACGCAGCTATCTGCGCTACATCCCGGACTCCTATTCGCCAGAGACACCCGCGCCGCTCGTGCTCAGCTTTCACGGTTTCGCCAGCTCGCCGCAAGACCAGTTGGCAGTCACCGCCTGGAACGATCTGGCGGACGCGCAGGGCTTCATCGCCGTATATCCCACCGGAACCGGCATGCCGCTTCGCTGGAGCAGCGCCAGCGGTGGCGTCAGCTTCGGCGGCGCGCCGGTGGACGATGTCGCCTTCGTCAGCGCCATGCTGAATTCGCTGGCCGAGGAGCTTTGCCTGGATACCAGCCGCATTTTCGCCAGCGGATTTTCCGCAGGCGGCGCGATGACCTACATCCTCGCCTGTGAACTGGCCGACCGCGTCGCCGCCTTTGGCATGGTGTCCGGGTCCTATAACGAACCGGAAGACGGCTGTGAACCCGCCCGCCCGGTGCCGCTCATTGCCTTTCACGGCACTGCCGATACAGTCGTCCCCTACGATGGCGGGCAGGTCATGTTCTTCTCCTTTGCCCCGGTTGGGGACTGGGTTCAGGCGTGGGTGGAGCGTGACGGCTGCGAACCGCAGCCAGAGACAGTTACCGATGGCGACATCACCACACAGACCTACAGCCAGTGCGACGACGAGGTGCAGGTCATCTTCTACGCCATCGAGGGCGGGGGGCACGCCTGGCCCGGCAGCGCCTTCATGCTCGAAAATGCGCCGGGCGAGACCACAGACGCGGTTTCTGCCACTGCCCTGATGTGGGACTTCTTCTCGCGCTACACGCTCCCATAACGCTAACTGCGGCAGCAGGCCGCCTCGGCAGTCTGCTGCCAACCAGCATGAGGTGAAATAATGCAAACGACAGCAGCCGTTCTCTACGACATGGGGCATCCCGCCCCATACCGCTACAGCGCGCCCCTGCGCATCGAAACGCTGGACCTGGGCGCGCCCGGCAAGGGTGAAGTGCTTGTCGAAATCGCCGCCGCAGGGTTGTGTCACAGCGATCTGTCGGTGATTGACGGGTCGCGCCCGCGCGTGATGCCGATGGTTATGGGCCACGAGGCCGCCGGGATTGTGCGCGACCTCGGCCCAGACGTGACCGGGTTCAGCGTGGGCGATCATGTTGTGTTCAGTTTCGTGCCGTCGTGCGGGCACTGTCACTTCTGCATCACCGGGCGCGCCGCGCTGTGCGAAAACGGTGCCCGCGCCAACGCCGCCGGGACGCTGCTTTCCGGCGGGCGACGCTTCACCGGCGCGCACGGGCAAACCTGCAATCACCATCTGGGGGTCTCGGCCTTCTCCCAGTTCACGGTCGCCGCGCAGGAAAGCCTCGTGAACATAGACCCGGCGCTGCCGCTGGAAACTGCCGCGTTGTTTGGCTGCGCCGTGATGACCGGGGTCGGCGCGGTGGTCAACACGGCGCGTGTGGAGCCGGGCGCGTCGGTGGTGGTGTTCGGCATGGGGGGCGTCGGGTTGAGCGTGGTCATGGGCGCGCGTGCTGCGGGTGCGTCTCCCATCATCGCCGTAGACCTGCTGGATGAAAAGCTGGCGCTGGCGCGTGGAGCAGGCGCTACCCACACCGTCAATGCCAGTGGGCTTGATCCAGTGGCAGCCGTGCGCGACCTGACACGTGGCGGCGCGGCCTATGCCTTCGAAAGCGTGGGCAGCGAGCGCGTCCTGAACCAGGCGTATGAGGCCACCGGGCGCGGTGGCATGACGGTTACCCTCGGCCTGCCGCATCCCGCCAGGCAGTTTTCAGTTTCTGCCGTTAGCATGGTCGCCGAAGAGCGCACCATCAAAGGCTCCTACATGGGCTCCGCCGTGCCCCGCCGCGACATCCCGCGCTTCATCCGCATGTACCAGGACGGTCTGCTGCCGGTCGATAAACTGCACACCCACACCCTCGCGCTCGATGACATCAACGCCGGTTTTGACCGTCTCGCCAGCGCGCAGGCCGTGCGGCAGGTCATCCGCTTCTGAACGCGCACACCCACACACAGGACTGAACCGTGAGCACCCAGGCAGAAAAACCCAGCATCCAGCGCGCAGACTACCCGCATTTCCTCGCCATCCCCACGCGCTGGATGGACAACGACATTTACGGCCATGTGAACAACACGCTCTACTACGCCTTTTTCGATACCGTCATCAACCGCTATCTCATTGCGCACGGCGGCCTGGATATTCACAGCGGTGAGGTGATCGGGCTGGCGGTGGAAACACACTGCCAGTTCCTGCAGCCGCTCGCCTTCCCGGATGTGATCGACGCCGGGTCGAACTTGCGGCCGTTCTCTTCCGCTTCGTGT
>CAZQIJ010000345.1:0-5129 GCA_964592955.1 uncultured Anaerolineaceae bacterium | reverse complement strand
GTATACAACAACATCAGATGGTTAACCAGGAGATGACCCCATGAGACGAATGCTGCTTCCTCTGTTTTTGCTGCTGGCGCTGGCTGCAACCCTGCAAGCCGCTGCCCAGGACGCTGCTCCTATGGCCGAAGGGTTATTCGCACCACGTCATATCGCGTTTGCTGAGGATGGCACCCTGTACATTGCAGAGGCTGGCGCGGGTGGCGACATCGAGGCCGAAGGGCCATTCGGTACGGCTGGCGCAGGCGCAACTGGCGCGGTGACCGCTGTCCGCCCGGATGGCAGCACCGAACGTGTGCTGCACAGCCTGCCCAGCCTGAACTGGGGTGGGGGCGAAATTGTGGGCACGCACGCGCTGTACCCTGCCGAAGATGCGTTCTGGCTGCTGCAGGGCAATGGTGACCGCCGCACGCCGTACACCTACGCGCTGGTGGAGCTTGACCCCGAAACGCTGCGCGTGCGCCAGACCGTTGACCTTTATGCATTTGAAGTGGAAAACAACCCTGATGGCGAAATCATCGACTCTAACCCGGTGGATCTGGCAGTGGCGGACGATGGCACGGTCTACATCGCAGATGCAGGCGCGAACGCGGTGCTGTCCTGGACGGAGGAGGACGGGGTTAGCCTGTTTGCCACCTGGTCAGATAACCCGGTGCCCACTTCGGTGGCGGTTGACCCGGCAGGGGATGTATATATCGGCTTCCTGACCGGCTTTCCCTTTCCCAGTGAAGGGTCCCGCATCGAAAAGTACAGCGCAGACGGCGAACTGCTTGAGACGTTCAGCGGGCTGAGCGCCGTCGTGGATCTCCTGGTGGATGGCGAAAGCCTGTACGCGGTGGAATTTGGGCAGTTTGGCGATGATGGCTGGCTGGCGCAAACGGGGCGCATCGTCACCGTCAGCGCAGACGGACTCACGATTGTGGCCGAGGGCCTCACCCACCCCTACGGGCTTGCCATGAGCCCGGATCAACAGCTCTATGTGGTGGTTGAGTCGCTGCCGGTGCAGTCTCCACAGTCTGGCCGGGTCATTGCGGTGACCGGCGACAGCGCAGCGCCAGCGTCCGAACCGACGACCCCGCCACCCACGCGCACCGTCCCGCCGCCGGCCGCCACCGAAAACGCAGGTTAAGCGTTTGCTGAGATAATCTGAATTGTAAATCCGACCTCCGTAGTTCTCGCGTATCCTTTGGTGTGAGTTATCACAGATTACGGAGGTTTCTTACCCCTATGAACAATACAACACGCAGGCTTGTGTTTGCGCTGGGAGGCATCGTTATTCTGGGCCTCCTGGCTGTCGCGGTCATCTGGTTTGGCGGTGGCTCCGGCGAACCCAGCACGCCCATATCGGTGCCCACCTCACCGGCGACCGTCGTTCGCGAACCTGCCACCACCGAGGATGCGGAGTCTGCCGCAGCCGCCGCGACCGACGAAGCTGTACCGACCGACGAAGCCGCAGAAACGGCAGAACCGGCTGAGGATGCGGCGTCTGCCCAGGCCGCATCTACCGACGAAGCCGCAGCGACTGGTCCTGTTCTGTTTGCCATTAACCGTGCGGAATCGCAGGTGAGCTTCACCATTTACGAGGAGCTGCGCGGCCAACCCACAGATGTCGTCGGCACGACCAGCGAAGTTGCTGCCAACATCACCGTGGATTTCGCCGATCCCCAGGCCGCGACTGTGAGCACGATTCGCATCAATGCGCGCACCCTGGCCACCGATAACGAATTCCGCAACCGCGCCATTCGCACGCTGATTCTGCGCTCGGCAGAAGATGCCTACGAATTCATTGACTTTATCCCCACCCGCATTACAGGGCTGCCAGAAGCGGTCACGATGGGGCAGCCGTTCACATTTGACATTGTGGGCGACCTGCAGATTATCGAGACGACCAGCCCGGTCACGTTCAATGTTACGGTGACGCCCGTCTCTGAAACCCGACTGGAAGGCACCGCCACCGCCACCGTCCTCCGTTCGGATTTCGGCCTGACGATTCCGAACGCGCCAGGCGTAGCCAACGTAAGCGACGACGTGACGCTGACCATCAGTTTCGTGGCAGAACCAGGCCAGTAGGGCGTCGGCGTCCGCAGCACGCAAAGTGCAGGGTGGGCGCGGTGCATTTCGCCCACCCTGGAAGCGTGGCTACTTCGGGGCCATCCTTATGGCACCATCCAACCGGATTGTTTCCCCGTTGAGCATGGCATTCTCGATGATACTGTGCGCAAGCTGACCGAACTCTTCTGGCCGCCCCAGGCGTGACGGGAACGGGACCTGCTGGCCCAGCGAGATCCGCGCCGGTTCCGGCAGGGCTGCCAGCAGTGGGGTGTCGAAGATGCCGGGGGCAATCGTACACACCCGGATGCCATGCCGCGACAAGTCGCGCGCGATTGGCAGCGTCATGCCCACGATCCCGCCTTTTGAAGCAGCGTAGGCCGCCTGGCCGATCTGGCCATCATACGCAGCCACAGAAGCGGTGTTGACGATCACACCACGTTCGCCTTCGTCATTCGGTTCATTCTCGGCCATCACAAACGACACCAGCCGGATGCAGTTGAATGTCCCGATCAGGTTAACACGAATCACGAACTCGAATACATCCAGCGGGTGCGGGCCTTCTTTGCCAAAGGTGCGCATGGCCATGCCGACACCGGCGCAGTTCACGAGGATGTTCAGCGCGCCAAAGCTGTCTTTTGCCAGGGCAATCGCCGCCCTGATGTCTTCCTCACTGGTGACATCGGCCTGGGCGAAGCGCGCACGCTCCCCCAGTCTGGCGGCCATCTGCTGCCCGGCTTCAGCATTGCGATCAACGATCACCACGTTAGCACCGTGTGCAGCCAGGCGTTCCGCCGTCGCGCCACCCAACCCTGATGCGCCGCCCGTAACAAGAGCGGTTGCGCCTTGAATGTTCATAAAAAGTCTCCTTAAATAAGCGGTATTGAATCCTGCCAAAGCATCATTTCGCGCCCGGTTTCGGGTCGGGTTTACCCAGGGTATCGACCGAGAAATCCAGCGCCACCACATACGAGTCATCGATAATCAATGCCTTAAACTGCGTGGAACGCCCGTGCTCGTCTTCGGTTTCGTGCGGTTCCGCCATGAGCTTTGTCTCCAGATTATGCTGCGCGAAGGCCGCGGCCAGCGCTTCTGCCAGTGGCTGCGGCATCTCGCCCACAAGATCACCGCCGGAATTCAGCAGGCTCAGCAGGGGTTTGGCAGTGTTCAGGTACTGTGGCACCTGCCGCCAGGGGCCAAAGGTCGCGGTATAGGCCTGAAGCACATCGACCAGCAGCGCGTTGGCGTCCTGCACCTGGCCACGAAAGAACAGCGCCGCTGCCGGAGCGTTGTACTGGTACAGCAGCGGGTGCGCGTCCACGAAACGCAGCGAGCCGAAGATCCCCACACTGAAGCTGTGTTCGCGCACCCCTATCGCACGGATGACGTAATGGCCTTTTTCGCGCAGGCCACCTGCCTTGTCGTCGTAAGCCGCAGTCACCACCACGATCTGCACAGTTTCCGGGACGCCGTCCATCTGCGCCATCAGCAGGATGCCGACAGCGTTCTCACCTGTTAATTCCTGGAGCATCTGCTCTCGTTTGGGCATGAAGATCTGCTTTCCGCTGCGTCGGGTAAGTTCAGGATAAACGCTCAGGCGTTCTGCTGGGGCTGAATGCGCTTGATCATCCACTGCGGGACAGGGTAGCCGACCGCGTCCAGGTCGGCGATCAGCGCAGCGGTATCGTAGGGCACACTGCGCAGGTCAACGGTACAGTCGTCGCCATCGAACGTGAGTATTGCGTACTGGGCCATGCCGGGGGTCTGGAACGACATACCCACACTGCCCGCGTTGACGGCCCGCCAGCGCCCCAGGTCGCGGTCCATCTGCCGGTGGATATGCCCACCGATTCCCAGGCGTCCTTCACGGTCGAGCAGGTAGTCCAGCGCCTGTTCCTGCGGGGTATCGGCGTCGAAGAGTGTTTCGTCGTCACCGGGAATGGCGTGGTAGCCGATCACCCAGCCGTATCCTTTGACCTCGTGCGCCAGTTCCTGCCCGCGTATCTTCGCCAGGAATTCGTAGTCGTCATAGCTGAGCTGCGCCAGGCACCAGTTCAGCACGCGGTCGCGCGCCTCAACATCGCTGACCATCGCGGCCAGCGCATCAGCATCCTTGGCAGATGGCAGCCTGAGGCGCGTTCCGTTGACCAGATCGCGGTCGGCGTTACCGCCGATGACTTTGAACGTCCTGCCTTCATCGGCTTCGGCAAGTGCCCTGATCCGGCGCACACATTCCGCTGGTCGCGGCCCGCCGGATGCAAGGTCGCCCAGACACCACACCAGGTCAGCGCCACCGGCAGCCGCCAGGTCAGCCAGGACGGTTTCAAGGGCGGTGAGATTACCATGAATATCTGAGAGCACTGCGAGACGCATTTGGGTTAACTCTTTCAGGTCATTGCCCGTGCTGCGGTTTAAGAGCAGAAGTTTAGCACACAGCCGTGCGCCAGGCACCTTAAAGGATGTTGAGACCGACACTCATACGCCAAATTGACCTGCATCTGACCGAGTTCGAACCTGAGTGGGGCAAACGGTGGTTAGCGGCAACTGCGCGATTCGATGCCGCGTGCTACACTATCTCTACGAGATATGAATATACCCTGTTTACCCCAAGGAGGCTGTATGCGCCGTCTTGCTCTGGTTATGTGTGTGCTACTGCTCTTGATGGCGTTCGGATCGTCTGCGTTCGGTCAGGAAGCCGCCAGTAGTACGCCCATCGTACATGTCGTGCAGCGAGGAGAAACCCTGTTTCGTATCGCGCTTCAGTATAATACGACCGTCGCCGCGATTGCGACCGCCAACAACATCGCAAACGTCAACCTGATTTATGCCGGGCAGCAGCTCACGATTCCGGGTACCACAGGCGGTGGCACACCGCCCACACCCCCGCCCGGAGGTACCCCCTCGGTCTATGTTGTCGTCGCGGGGGATACACTGGGGCGTATCGCGCAGCGCTTCGGCACCACCGTCAGCGCGATTGCCTCGGCCAACGGCATCGTCAACGTCAACCTGATCTTCGTTGGTCAGCAGTTGAATATCCCCGGCGGTACAGGGGGAACAGTGCCCACCCCCCCCGCACGCCG
>CAZQIJ010000344.1:4347-5131 GCA_964592955.1 uncultured Anaerolineaceae bacterium | reverse complement strand
TTGCGGCGCGCACAGTGACGAAGGCGTATGTGGCGCTGCTGGAAAAAGCGCCGCCGCAAGCGGTTGGAACCGTGAACGCGCCGCTGGCACCCGACCCGCACCATCCCAGACGCAGACGGGTGTATGCCGGGGGTGAGCCAGCGCTCACAGAGTACCGGGTGGTGGCGCGTTATGGCGATGGTTCGGCGCTGGTAAGGCTGGCGCTGCACACCGGGCGCACCCACCAGATCCGGGCGCATATGGCGCATATGGGCTGTGTGCTGGCCGGGGATGTGCTGTATGGCGCGCGTGCGGCGGGGATGCCGCGGCATTTTCTGCATGCAGAGGCGCTGGCCTTCGACCATCCGGACTCTGGCCAGCGCCTCGCGTTCACGTCACCGCTGCCGCCGGAACTGGAAACATGGCTGGCGCGGCTGCCGCAGATTAAGGGGTAGTGGGGGTACGGCCGGCTTCGAGTTCTTCGAGGTCGATCTCACTGAGTCCCTCGCGGATCTGATCCCGCAGGGCGGCATAAATCTCGTTTAGCCGCGCGCCGCGTTCGGCGGGCGTTAAGGCGGCGGGGAAATCGCCCAACCGCCGGTCGATATAACCGCGCACCATGCGCAGTTCATCCGGTGTCAGTGCGTCCAGTAGTTGTGTAACGTCCTGAAGGGTCACAAAAGCACCTCCAATGTTGTTCCTCTTATTGTACTCCCGTTTCACCCGTAATATTGTTAAGTTGCCCTGAGACTGGGTACATTTCAGGGTTTTGGCAGGTCACGCCCCTCACCCCCTAGTTCCACCT
>CAZQIJ010000344.1:1916-4337 GCA_964592955.1 uncultured Anaerolineaceae bacterium | reverse complement strand
CCGGCCCCCCTACGGCGTGCCCCTACGGCGTGCCCCTACGGCGTGCCCCTACGGCGTGCCCCTCCTACGGCGAGGGTGACGTAAGGGCGTGCAACTGCGCGCTCGCCATTCGTAGGGGCGTGCCACGGCACACCCAGCCAGTGCCGCAGGCACGTTCGGGAGAGGTGGAAGCCGCCTCGTGTGGGTGTCCCTGCTGCCGGAGCAAGAAGACCGCGCTGGCCAGTCTCCTGGCTCCTCCAACCGATGCAATGCCATTGATTTTGCAACAGCCCTGCTATGAATCGTCCGAAAGAAACTCAGAGACATCAAAATCGGCTGCGGGCATTGCCGCGCATTCGGCTGCCACTGCTGCGGGAGTATCGCTAAAAACGGTATTGACAACGATATGTTCGTCTGCCACAGCCTGTTCCAAAGCGGTGAGTAAGGCAGCAACATCCGCAGGCGTGTATTCGTCGAAGATCTCGTTGTGCGCTAAGCCGACAGCGCCATCTGCAATGCCCAGGCGTTCCACCTGGCCCAGAGGAAGATTTCCCTCGGTGAACAAACGCACCGCGCGATACAGGGAGTTATCGAAATGCTTTACGACGCTGGTGAGGATACGGCGGCCCTGATCTGGATTGGTTTCGGCAACTGCGACAGCCTGATCGGTATCAACACCCAGCGCATAATGCTTACTCTGATAGGCTGCTTCAAAAACGCCGACTCCTGAATCCCCTGCGATCTGAAAGATGATGTCCACATGCTGGTCATACAGGGCCATCGCCACTTCTTCTGCGCGCGCAGGGTCATCCCAGCTCCCCACAACCTCAACAAGGACCGCCACATCAGGGTTGACCAAACAGGCACCTTGTTCATAGCCAACGAGATAATCGCGGATGATGGGTATGTCTTGCCCTCCAACCGCACCAATGATTGACAGGTCATTCATGCCCTCAATGTCCTCAAGGGTCATGGCCGCAGCGTATGCGCCTGCCAGGAAGGCGCTTTCGTTCTGCTTATACAAGATGGAATAAACATTGCTGCACCCCTCGACGCATAGGGCAGGGTCAGCATAGGGCACAGCCGCATCAAAGAGGACGAATGCTTTATCCGGGTAACGATGTGCGCGCGCTGCGAGGAAATCCCCCAGTCTGAACGAACCCACAACGAGCAGATCGTAGTTCGCGGCATCTGCCATGACCTCATCCAGGCCCTGTTCCCAAACAGCGGGATCGCTTCCGAGCATTACCGTATTGATTTTAATGTCGAACTGGTAAACAAGCTCATCCAGCCCGCGCTGAGCAGAATCATTGAAGGACCGATCACCGAGCACACCGGGAAGCACAAAATAAACACGGGTAGGGAGTTCCTGGGCATTGGAAATGTGGATGCAAAACCAGAGCGATAGACCTGAGATTAACAACACCTGTCCCAAGTGCATGAGATGAATTCTCATAATTCAACCCTTCGCTGTTGTGAATCCAAGAAGATTGCGGTTGTACAAGGCAAGTTTGGGAAACCAGCGACTTCAGCGTGTGGCACCCGCCGAACGTTGGGCACAGACGTGCCTATCCATATTTTATCATGGAGGCTTTCGGCTGCATCAACCCATACGGCACCATTGGGTGCAGACGGCACCATTGGGTGCATGCCGGTCTTCTGGCAGATTAGCCTCTCATCCCCCGCACCGGGTTCGGTACGGACGTGTGATAAGCGGCGCGTCTGGCGGGGGGTGGGAAGGGGCCAGTACCGATTGGCGCAATCTGCCGCAAACAACCCCGCAATCTTCGGGATCACCAGGCCAGGGATGCGGTGTATGCTGAGCATGGTGTTTATCTACACTCACGCACGGAGGATCACGTCATGCGCCCTAATTTCAGCGGAGTCCTTGTCAGCCTTGTTTTCGTACTGATTGGAGCTGTTGTCATCGCCATCCCGCTGCTGATGCAGCGCGAGATGGACCGTTTTCTGGAAACAGCACTGCGCACCACCGGCACCGTCATTGATCTCGAAGTGGTTGACTCGTCCGACAGCGACAGCGCAGACACCTATCGCCCGGTGGTCGCGTTCTATACTGAGGGCGAGCAGTATGTCACCTTCAGGGAAAGCAACAGCGAATACCCCGCCCGCTTTGCCGTCAATGAGAACGTTGAGGTCTACTACAACCCGCTGAACCCAACGGAGGCCCATGTGGGGATCTATACCGCCATCCAAACCAACACCCTGTGGCTGGTGTTTCTGGGGATGGGGGCAGTGTTTGTAATCATCGGGCTGCTGGGTGTGGTAGGGTCGCTGCTGCGGCGCTGAGGCGGCACGCGGCTGGGGTGCCGGGGGGAACCGGGCTGCGGTTCCCCCGGCATGGATCCTGCGGTGCAGGTACAAAAAATGCCCGGTACCGAGCATTTATGCGCATAAGCCGTTCGCGTCCTGCGGCGCTCACAC
>CAZQIJ010000344.1:0-1816 GCA_964592955.1 uncultured Anaerolineaceae bacterium | reverse complement strand
GCCCGGTACCGAGCATTTATGCGCATAAGCCGTTCGCGTCCTGCGGCGCTCACACCTGGACGACGCTGCCCTCGCCTGCTTCCTTGAGCGAGTTGAGCTGCTGCTGAAATTCACTGGAGAACACTTCCAGCGCGTTGGGCGTATCGTCCACGCACACATAGATCGTCTTCAGGTGCCGAAGTTTCTCAAACGTGAAGTCGATGATCTGTTCGAGCATCGTCTTGGCGCAGTTTTCCAGCGGGTAGCCGAGTGCGCCCGTAGAGATGGCTGGCAGCGCCACCGACGACAGATGGTTATCCTCCGCCAGCGACAAACACGCCCACGTCACCAGCGCCAGCTTGGCGCGTGCGCTGGGTTCGCCCCATTTTGGCCCCACCGCGTGTATGATCTTCTGGATGTTCTTAAGCGCGCCCGCGTCCGTAATCGCTGCTGAGCCGATATCGACAAGCCCCACAGCGCGTGCCTGGGCTGAGAGTGCAGGCCCCGCTAACCGTGCCAGTTCAAGATCAACCGTCAGGTTAGGGTCTGTCACGGTGACAGCGGCAGACACAGGCAGCGTCAGGATATGCCCCTGCAGGACCTGTATCGTTACTTTATTGACTTTCGCCTTCATCGCCGCGTACTCCACTGCTGTGATACCCCTAATTACACCGTAAAATAGGGGATGTCGTCAATAGAACAGATGTACCAAACAAACACAAATCCAATCTGGATGCCCTGCATTAAGCAATCAGTCAGTGGGTTACTATGTGAGCGAACGCCCATGAGCGCGCCCCTACACCGGGATGCTGCTGGTACCTCAACAAGATGAGAATGCGGAGTTATGGGGGCAGCGCCCCTGGCAGCGCACCTATACACACGATGTGCGTTTCACCCTGCATCTTAACCTTGTCCTGGTACTAGTGCGGTGTAGGGACGCCCTGTTGAGCGTTTGCCGGGATGCTGCCCGGTGCGCGCGCCAGATCTGCCGCCAGCGCCAGCAGCAGCACAAACACAAAGGCCAGGTCAACCACAAAGACGCTGTTATCCACCAGGCCATGCGCCAGCACATTGGCCATCGCGCCTGCGGTGCCCACCACCAGCGCGCGCGCCAGCGGATCCTGCGCCGCGTGCAGCGCCGCAAATACGCGCCGCCAGAAAGCCGCCAGCAGCACCAGCAGCAGCGCGGCCCCCCCCACCCCAAGCCGCACCCAGAAATCCAGCAGGATGTTGTGCGGGTGCGAGAGGTCGGGTTCGGGCCAGGCGTCCGGGCGGATGTATGCGCCGCGAAAGGCATACAGGAACTGGTCCAGGCCGAGGCCGGTGAATGGGTGATCCTGGATAACTTCCAGGGCGCTTTCCCACACGCGCAGGCGGTAGAAATTGGTGCCTTCGCTGAATTCGAGCGCGCGGGCGAAACGCTCTGAAACAGACGCGCCCACCACGAACGCCGCCAGCGCCGCCAGCGCCACCACCGCCAGCGGCAGCACCGCGCGCCGTCCAAAGGCCAGCAGCAGCACCGCCGCCAGCCCCGCCGGGATGCCGATGAACAACCCGCCTACGCTTTGCGTGAGGGCGGCGGCGATGAGCATAACGGCCAGCGCCGCGCCCGCCGCGATCCGGCGTGTGCGGTCCAGGGGCAGCAGCGCGAAGGCCAGCGCGAACGGCAGGCAGCGCCCCAGGAAGAGCGCGACGTTATTCGGGGAGCCATAAACGCTGGCCAGGCGGCGCGCCGACTCTTCTGCGGTGATGATGGCTTCGCCGCGAAGGTACAGCACAAGGCCGACGGCGGCCACGACCACCCGTCCGGCATGTTGGCCCGCTTGGTCGCCGCCGA
>CAZQIJ010000343.1:0-5134 GCA_964592955.1 uncultured Anaerolineaceae bacterium | reverse complement strand
GCGGCTAAAAAATGCTTGCCAGGCTGCGATACCTTTTGTGAGAAATGGTCAGATTTTTATTTTTGACCGTTTGCCGTCAGAAAACGAAAAGTGTTTGATCCAACGTTTTACAAAAAGTTGGCGGGGGGTTTGGGGGGCAGCGCCCCCCAACCGCCTGCCTGAGTAGTTACGAAACAAGCGCGCCTTAAACTGCCGATAAGGTTCACGCAGGAATGCGGGAATGCGCCGCTCACTCTCGTGTGCCTGTACGAGGGTAACCCCGAACACCAGCAGCACGTTCGTCAGGAAGAAAAACAACAGCTCCTCTAACGGAAGATTTCTGATCACTTCCACCCCAACGGTGTTTTCCGGGTTGATTTTCCAGGTGCCTGCGCCGATGGCCAGCGAGTCTGCCGCACCCAGGTACGCCGTCGCCGGTATAATGCTGGCCATCACCAGCGCCCGGTTACGCCACAGAATGTCCCCGCCGAAACCCACCTGGAACATGATAGGTGGCAGCGCCCAGCCGAGGATCAGCCCCAGGTAGTCTCTGCGGTCATGCGCAAGGCGTGCCAGCGCTGCGGCCCATACCAGGCTCAGGCCTCCAACCGCCACCAGGCGCGCGCGCGTCGTGTCTTCGTAGATCACATCCTGTACAGGGAGGCGGTGGGCCAGCACCTGCATCCATGACCCGGTCATCAGCGATTGCAGAACGAAAAAGGTGTATTCCTCAATGGGTACCCAGCCAATGGTAAGCCCGGTCACCAGTTTCGGGTCATAGCCCCACACCTTGCTGGCGACCAGGTAGTTATCCCACAGGGTGGTGTAGGTTACGGCGACGGCAGCATGCCCAGCCAGCACCGCATCTTCCGGCCAACTGCTCAGCGGAGCAGGCATGCCACGCTGCTGCCGTTTGTCCAGCCACAACAGCGCACGCAGTGCCAGCAGCGGCAGCACCACGAAGCGTGCGAGAAAGCCAAAATAGGTCATAGATAGCTCAGTCCGTTGCATTGTCCAGGTCGTCAATCACCTTGCGGATCAACGCCGCACTCTCGTGCAGCTTTTCGTGCTCGTATTTGCTCAGTGCAAGTGAAATCGTGTCGATAATTCCGCTGCCGCCCATCAGATGCGGCAGCGCCACTGTCACATCCTGGACCCCGGCGATGTCGGGCATTGGCGTGCAGACCGTCAGAATCGCGCGCTGATCGTGCAGGATCACATCCACGATGCGGGCAAGGGCGCTGCCGATGCCGTAATACGTGGCCTTTTTTCCAGAGATGATGTGGTAGGCCGCATTGCGCACATTGTTGTCAATCTGCGTGCGTATCGCGTCGTCCAATGGGATGCCGCGTTTCTGGCAGAAATCCGCCAGGGCAAGCCCGCCAACGGTGGCCAGTGACCACGTTAGCACCTCGGAGTCGCCGTGTTCGCCCACCACATACCCATGAATGTGGCGGGAATCCACGCCCACGTGCCGCCCAAGCAGCGCCCGAAAGCGGGCGGTATCCAGCGTGGTTCCTGAACCAAGAACCCGGCCTGGGGGCACGCCAAACTCGGCGGCATAGCGCGCGGTGAGATGCGTCATGATGTCTACCGGGTTGGTGGCCACGACCAGCAGTGCCTGCGGCGCGGCCTGCAGGACTGCCGGAATGATCTCCCGGAAGATCGCGGCATTGCGCCCCAGGAGCTGCAAGCGTTTTACACCCGGTTCCTGGTTTGCCCCCGCCGCGATCACCACTACCCGGCTGTTTTTTAGGTCCGCATAGGTTCCGCTGTGAATTTCCAAAGGGTGGGCGAACGGTACAGCATGGTAGAGATCATCGGCTTCAGCATCCGCGCGGGCTTCGTCTTTATCCACCAGCACAATTTCCCGCCCAACACCGCTCATGACCATTGCATAAGCGGCTGTCGCGCCGACCAATCCACTGCCCACAATCCCGATCTTCATGGCCTTCCTATCTGATTATGTCTCTTTGAACTTAACTGTTCGGCTGCGCCACCAGATCCCCGGCAGTCGTGTAACCTTGCCCACCAGGCCAACGTGCGCGCGCCGATTAAACACATTGTAATCGTGCTTTTCGATGTCCTGCAGAATCGCTTCATACAGTTCTGCCGCGGCAGCAATGGCCAGACGCCCGTCCGGGTCCAGCAGGGCGATTCCGGGTAATGACTCCCGGTAAAGCGTGCGGTTGCGCTCAACCTGAAAACGCATAAACTTCCGCCAGCGGTCATCCACCTGAGCATCTCCTGTGGCTACGCGCTGGGCGATGTCGTCTTCAGTGAGTTCAAAGGCGTGCAGTTCTTCCTGAGGAAGGTAAAAACGGCCCGCCTGCCAGTCCTCGGCGATATCGCGCAGGATGTTGGTGAGCTGCAGCGCGACACCCAGCTTGACGGCATAGGGCAGTGACTCTTCGGTCGCGAACCCAATAATGTGCATGGCCATCAGACCCACAGTGGAGGCCACCCCGTAGGAATACTCTGCCAGGTCTGCAAAGGTCTCATAGCGTTTCTGCGTAAGGTCCCGTTTTACCCCATCGATGAGCTGCTGTGCATACCCGCGTGGGATGTTAAAGCGCTGCTGCGCATCTGCCCAGGCCAGTGCGACCAGTTCATGGGTGGGGGGATGTTCGGCAGAAATCGTTGCTCGCCAGCTTTCCAGTGTGTGTGTACGTTGGGCATCGCTTTCAGGGCTGTCTACGATGTTGTCCGTAATGCGGCAGAATGCGTAAAGCGCGCGGGTTGCCCGGCGCTTTTCTTCTGGCAGCAAGCCAGAAGCCAGGTGAAACGTGCGGCTGTGGACGCGGGTAAGCGCGTCGCAGTGATGATATGCTGTTGTTAGAACGCTGCTGTCTGCATGGATTGTCACCCGTTGAACCTGGGTTCGCAGTGCTTCTTCTGCCCATGTCAGTAATTGGTACTCCCACGCGGATTTTATCTGTAAGCTCATACCCCTGCCCATTCCGGCCTTAAACCGATAAACAACCCAACCATCAATGCCGGAATTCCGGCCCCAATAATCCATCTACCTACTGAACAGTCAGTAAAATTCTGCGTTGGATACCTTAGTGATTAGTAAACGTTACGACCTAGCGGGGCATGAGGTTGCAATTAAAAGCCAATTAAAGAAGGCTATAATATTTCAAGCCAGATTACGACGTGCTGCACAGGGTAGTCTCGCAGGCACAGACAGATGTGCGCTTATAGCGGCTCACGTAGGTTCTGCTGCGCTTTATCTGTCTACCCATCTCCTTGAACTTACCCCCTGCTCCCACAGGAGGCGAAGGACCCTGAGTAGTGATGTGCTTGTTGAGCGTTCATACAAAAGCGCCGCGCAAAACCTGCAAGTGTGCTATCATCACCGCAATTCGCAATCATCCAACAACTCCCACTGCCAATTGCATACGAAAGGTAACACTGTGCTAAATTCGATGTTAGACAGCAAAAAAACGAAGATCGTAGCGACATTCGGGCCATCCTCGTGGGATGAAACCATCGTCCGGCGGATGATCCAGAAGGGGCTTAACGTCGCACGTATTAACTTCTCGCATGGCGACCACGAAACGCATGGGCGCACCATCGCATCCATCCGGCGTATTGCCGCAGAAGAAAGTGCGGTAGTGGCCATCATGGCAGATATCCAGGGGCCGAAGATCCGTATCGGCAAAATTGACGGCAGCGGCCTGCGTTTGGAACGCGGTGACCAGGTGACGCTCACCCTGAACGCTCAGGCAGACGGCAGTGGCAATGTGATCAGCCTTCCGCATCCTGAATTCGTGCGCGACATCAAGTCTGGTATGCAGCTTTTGCTGGATGACGGTAACCTGGAATTTGTGGTCACGGATGTGCAGAGCGACCAGCTCACTGCGGAAGTGGTCATCGGCGGCAGCCTTACCTCACGCAAAGGTGTGATGGCACCTAAAGCCCACCTTACGCTGTCTGCCATCACAGACAAAGACCGGGCAGACATCGAATTCGCGCTGGCGCAGAACGTGGAATACCTTGCGATGTCATTTGTGCGCACTGTGGACGACATCCGTGAACTGCGCTGGCTCATTCGCCATCTGGGCGGAGAAACCGCCGTCATCGCCAAGATTGAGAAACACGAAGCGCTCGAAAATATCGAGTCGATTATCGCAGCCTGCGAAGGCATTATGGTGGCACGCGGTGATCTCGGCCTGGAGATCCCGGCGGAGGAGGTGCCCTATCACCAGAAGCGCATCATTCGTCTGTGCAACGAGTCCAGTAAGCCCGTTATCACGGCTACGCAGATGCTCAGCTCGATGGTAGATAATCCGCGCCCCACCCGCGCAGAAGCCAGCGATGTCTATAACGCCATTGTTGATGGCACCGATGCTGTGATGCTCAGCAATGAAACCGCCGCCGGGAAATATCCCGTGCAGGCTGTAGAGACGATGGCGACGATCGCGCTGATCGCTGAACAGCACATTCACCAGAAACGCTCTGACCAGTGGAACATCCGCCGCCCGGAAGGTGACGGGCGTGAAGCGATCTCAGACGCCATCAGCGAATCCACATTTCACATCAGCCAGGCGCTTTCGCCGCGCGCGATTGTAACTTCCACCCTTACCGGATACACTGCGCGGCGTGTGGCACGCGAACGCCCCAGCACCCCTATCCTTTGTGTGACGCCCAACGAAATCACCTACCGGCGCATGGCGTTGGTGTGGGGGGTCACGCCGCTGCTCATCCCCCAGTTTCAGACGATTGACGAGATGATCCAGACCATCGTGCGGGCTGCGCGCGATGCGTCGCTGGTCAAGCGTGGCGATATGCTGATCATTATCGCCGGCGTGCCGTTCGGCGTGGGCGGCCAAACCAACCTTCTCAAGATCCATCGCGTTGGCGAGTCCAACGAGATCTAGAGGAGCCTACAGGTCTTCACCTTCCAGAAATTCCAGCGACTCTGCCGGTGTTGTGTAACTTGCAGAGTCGCTGCGCCCCCGCCGTCGTTGAGAGCGCGAGGGCGTATATGTTGCTGCGGCAGCCGGGACTTCGGCATAGGCTGTTTGCGGGGTTGCACAATGGGGGCATAATCCCCATGAGAGTTCAAGCATACGTCCGCATGCCAGGCAAGGTTTCTTCAGCCGCGTGTGGCAGTTGGGGCACGCCTGCCATTCCGCATGAACACGCTGCC
>CAZQIJ010000342.1:1164-5136 GCA_964592955.1 uncultured Anaerolineaceae bacterium | reverse complement strand
ACCCCCTGCCCCCTCTCCCCACCGCTGCGCTGGGCGAGGGGGAATGCCGACGGTTACAGGGTCACGAACCCGGTGGCGACGGGCGATTACGCTGTAGGGACGCGGCCTGCCGCGCCCGCCGCCGACCACAACCCGGACACCCTATGTCGCACGGAAGGTTCACGAACCGCCCCTACGGCGCGCCCGCCGCCAGACCCGCCAGCAGACCACCCACGAACGCCAGTTCATCCTCGTTGACCGTGTGCGCCATGCCCGGATAGATGCGCGTCGTCACCGCGCCGCCCAACCGCGCCATGATCCCGGCGCTCTCGTGAACGCGCTCCACCGGGATATGCGCGTCCACATCGCTGCACCCCAGGAACACCGGCGTCTGCGCCAGCAGCCCTTCCCCCTCGTGCGCATACTTCAGCGGCGTGCCCAGTTCGCCTATCAAACCGCCGCTAAGCGCCACCAGCGCCCCATAGCGCTGCGGATGGCGGGCCGCGTATTCCAGCGCCAGGCACGCCCCCTGCGAAAACCCCAGCAGCGCGATGCGGTCCAGCGCCAGCCCCGCGGCCCGCAGCGCCTCGATCTCCATCCGCACACGTTCCAGCGCCGCGCTCAGCCAGGGTTCGTTGCTGGCGATGGGCGCGGTGAAACGGTTCGGATACCAGGCGTAGCCCCCGGCCTGCGGCGCGATGTAAACGATGCCGTCGTTGGGGAATTCGGTCGCAAGCTCCAGGATGCTTTGGGCGGTTGCGCCGCGCCCGTGAAACATCACGACGGCGGCCTTCGCCTGCTCTGGCGCAGCGCCCGTCATGTAGGTTGGCGTCTGATGATGCTGCATTTCAGGCCGTCACTTTCTTCCACGCCGGGACGCTGAGCGGACGCAGGTTCGCCGCGATGATGCTGCGGTTCGGTTCCAGCCAGGACGGCAGCATCAACTGGCTGCCCAGCGCCTCTGCCGGTTCATCCACCGCGAAACCAGGCCCCAGCGTCGCCAGCTCCACAATGTGCCCGTCCGGATCGCGCGTGTAGATGCTCTTGAAGTACACGCGGTCCAGCACCGGCGATACGGATAACCCCGCCGCCATCAGCCGCTCGCGCCAGTCCAGTTGTGTCTGCTCGTCCTTCACCGCCAGCGCGAAATGGTGCGTTTGGCCTGCGCCCATCGTCACGCGCCGCGTCTGCTTTGGGTCGCGCTCGAATGCGGTGAAGATCGTCCCCGGCTGGCCATCGCCCACCGCCCAGTACCAGTGCCGGGAGGTCGGATCGTCGTAATTCTCCGTTTGTTTCACCAGGCGCAAACCGAGCAGCCCGCCATAAAAGCTGTGCGTGCGCGCGATGCTCGCGGCGATGGCGGTGATGTGGTGCATGCCCTGCCGCAGCGCCATCTCTGGCAGGATGTCTGGCACCGGCTCTGGCCAGGTGGCGTGCGCGATGCGGTCTTCGTCGCGGCCTGCCAGCGTCGCGGCGGGCGGCGGCGTGATGTGCGCCTGGCCGAGCGCGTCGGCGGGTTCGTCCACCGTCCAGCCGGGGCCGCGCGTGGCGATCTCCAGATGGGTGCCGTCTGGATCGTCGAAGTAGATCGAGCGAAAGTACGTGCGGTCATACGGCCCGCGTACCGTGATCCCGCGATCCGTCAGGTAGCGCTTCCACTTCAGCAGCGCGGGTTCATCGTCCACGCTGAGCGCCATGTGATGCGTGCCGCCGATTCCGGGATGGCCGCGCACCACGCCGGGCCACTCGAAGAACGTGACCGCCGTGCCGGGGCTGCCGGTTTCGTCGCCATAATACAGGTGATAGGCACCGGGATCATCGAAGTTAACCGTGCGCTTCACCAGGCGCAGGCCCAGCGTCCCGGCATAAAAGTTGAGGTTGCGCTGTGCATCGCGCGTGACTATGGTGATGTGATGCAAACCAAGAACAGACATTGCTCTGCCTCTCTGTGTTAGCGTTGCACGAAACGGACGATAGTCCGTTTCTGTTAATACTCAGACGCCATCGCATGATCACCCTTACACAGTAGCGCGCCAAAATGACGAATTCTGATGCAACGCTTATGAACAAGATGAGAACGGGGCCAGACCGGGGAGACATGCTCCCCGGCTGCTGCGTACCTGCATGTGATGGAATATCTTCTGGAAGCGTAACAACTCAGGTATCGAATTTGAGGCGAAATTGCCCTCACCCTAAATCCCTCTCCCCAGGGAGAGGGACTTAAAGACTCTTGCTGCGCCGTCATCACCCCTTCGCCCCAGGGAGAAGGGGCGGGGGATGAGGGCTTCACACTCAAAACAGGGCTGAGTAGTTACCTTGAAACAGCCTTATGGCAGGTTGACCGTGAAGATGCTGCGCGCGGTCTTGTTGGTGAGCAGCGTTTCGCCCACGGTGGCGCGAGCCTGCACCTGCCAGTCATAGCTGCCGCCGTCATCCAGCGTGACCGCCGGGCTGAGCGTGGCAAGGTCGAGCGAGCAGGTATCGGCGCTGCACACATCCACCGCCTGAACCCTCACGCGGAAGACACGCACCGCCGGAGACGCGCTGCGGTCGCGCAGTTCAACGCGGTATTCAGTCGCGCCTTCTGAGGCTTCCCAGGTGAGCACCGGGCTGGCGACATCGACGACAGCATTTTCAGCTGGGGTCAGCAGCGCGAAATCCTGCGGGAATTTGACGCTGAAGCCTGCGGCCACTGTCTTGCTCTTGTTCGGTCCCAGCGCCAGGTTGCGGGCTTCCACACGCCACACATACGCGCCGTTCAGCAGCGCAGCGTCGTCTTCTGGTTCCCACACGCACACGCCGCCGTCGCAGCTCATGGCGCTCCAACCAGAATTCTGCACGCCGACGCCATTCTGGGCGATCTTCACGCGGTATTCGGCAGCATCCGGCACCTCACTCCAGGTGAAGATCGGCGTCGCATCGTTAACAACCGCGTCGTTGATGGGCGCGATCTGTGTGGCGTCCAGCGGGAAGACGATGGTGAAGGCGCGCTTGGCGGTCTTCTCTTTGCCGTCCAGCAGGCTGCTGGCGGCCAGCACGCGCCAGGTGTAGGCACCGTTGGCCAGCGGCACATCTGCGCCCAGCGTCCAACTGCACACGGTCGCGCACACTTCCCCGGCAGTCAGCCAGTCAGAGACGGCGATCGTCACCTGACCCTGATAGATGATCACACGGTATTCTTCGGCACCGTCGGCGTCATCCCAGGTGAAGGTGGGCGTGGCGTCGTTCACTTCGGCATCTGCCGCCGGGCTGACGAGGTTCGGAATCGCCGGGAAGGTGACATCGAAGCTGGTGGACGCGCTGCGGGTGGTGCCGATGGCGTTGATGGCGGAGACGCGCCAGGTGTGCGCGCCGCGCTCAACCGACTCATCTGCTTCGGCCAGGTCCAGCGCGCAGACCGCGCCAGAACACACATCCGCCGCCGCCGTTGTGATGTCTACAATCTGCGTGCCAGCCGCGTTGTTTACGGTCAGGCGGTATTGGGTCACATCTTCCAGCGCGGGGTTGGCGTTCCAGGAGAAGACCGGCGTGATGGTGCCGACAACGCCTTCGCTGGCGTTCGGGCTAAGCAGCACGGGCGTGGTGGGGGCGGTGGTGGGATCTTCGGTGTCTACGGTGAAGGTGAACGGATTGTTGGACGCGCCGAGGGTGTCTGTGCCATCGGTCGCGGTGACCGTCCAACTGTAGCCGCCGTCTTCGGTGAGCACAGATGCGCCGTCCACCGTGAGCGTGCAGGTGCCGGTGGCGCATACAATCGCGCCGCCTGCTGCTGCATCATCGGTCACGACGACATCACTGAGGGTTGGGCGGTCCAGCGTGAAGGTGTAGCTGATAGCGCTGGTCGATTCGGTCCAGGTGATCTCGGTCACGGTGGCCGGGTCGGTCACCTCAACACCATTCGCGGGCGAGACCAGCATGAACATGCCGAGGGGAGGGATGGTGTCTACGGTGAAGGTGAACGGATTGTTGGACGCGCCGAGGGTGTCTGTGCCA
>CAZQIJ010000342.1:0-1064 GCA_964592955.1 uncultured Anaerolineaceae bacterium | reverse complement strand
GCTGGTCGATTCGGTCCAGGTGATCTCGGTCACGGTGGCCGGGTCGGTCACCTCAGCAGAATCCGCGGGCGTGGCCAGCGTGAATGCGCCAAGCCCACCGCTGCCGTCGGTGGTCGTCGCGCTCACCTGGACGCTGTTCGCGCTGGTGGCCGAACTGGAGAAGAGCGGTATGAAACTGGTGAACATACGCACGACGAAATAGTACGTGGTTTCTGGCGTGAGGCCGTTCACAGTCAGCGAGGAGAACGACTTATCAGGGGTGCGGTTGGCCACGTCGAACGTGTACGGGCCGCCGTCGGTGGTGCTGTAGCCCACTTCCCAGTAGCCAGCATACGTGCTGCCGCGCGGCGTCCAGCTCACGGTGATGCTGTCGGCGTCTACCGCAGCGGCATCGACCACCGTCGGCGGCACCGTTTGGGCATCCCGCCAGAACGAGCCGTTGTTGGCGTCCAGGAAGGCCGCCACATCGGTTGAAACATCCAGCGGTTCGATGAGATTGGCTTCGACGCGCAGGTAATAGGTTGGGGGGGTGGGCGGGATGATGTTCGTCAGCCCGGTGAGGCTGTCTGGCACGCCGGTGAAGTTGTTCCCGAACAGGAACAGGCTGTACAGCGTGTTCATGGTGCCGATTCCGCTCGGAATGTCGCCGGTAAGACCATTGGCCCACAGGCTGATGGTGGTGAGGTTCGGGTAAGCGGTGCCGTTCCATTCCGCCGGGATTTCGCCCGTCAGCAGGTTCTGATCCAGAATAATCTGCGACAGGTTTTCGGACGCGAACACCGGCAGGGTGCCGTTGCGCTGCGCGAATGACATGTTCAGCGCGCTGAGCGTTGTGCTGTCTGCCACCCACTGCGGGATCGGTCCCGTCGTCCAGGGGTTGCGGCTCAGGTTCAGGAACGATATCGGCGCGCCGGTCATATCCGGCATCGCGCCGGTGAACCCGTTGTTATCCAGGTTCAGGCTGTCCATGTCGGGGAAGTTTGCGCCGTTCAGCCAGGTGCCGATTTCCCCGGTGAGGAGCTGAAACGCCCCTGGGGTGCGGGTGTCGCTGGCCTCGTACAGGT
>CAZQIJ010000341.1:0-5162 GCA_964592955.1 uncultured Anaerolineaceae bacterium | reverse complement strand
ATAGCGCTGCGCAGGCGTTCAGCAGTGGTGTGCCGGGTGGCCAGTTACCCCGGCCCGCCGCCCATCCCGAACACCCCACGCGGCGAAACCTTACCGGCAAAACGCGGCATTCCACGTTATACTTTTCACAATGACACCGGACCTGCCTTGAATACAAGGTGCAGCCAACACAGGGAACAGCATGTCCAGAATATTCATCAGCTACAGCCGTGAAGATGAAGCGTTTGCCAAACAGGTTTCCAGCTTTATTCGTGAACTGGGCGGACAAGTATGGATCGACCAGGAAGACATCCCCAGCGGCGTCAAATGGAGCACCGCCATCCAGGATGGCCTGAGCCAGTGCGACATCATGATCGTCATCATCTCGCCGGATTCAATGGCATCGCAGAATGTGGAAGACGAATGGCAGTACTTCCTCGACCAGAAGAAGGCCATTATCCCCATTCTGCTGCGCCCCACCAACATCAATTTCCAGTTGAACCGCATCCAACACATCGACTTTCACAGCAAATCCAAGTACGACGGTTTCCGCCTGCTCTATGCAGAGCTTCAACGCAAAGGGGTGGAGCTTAAGCCGTTTGAGGAAAGCGCCATCCGCGAAACGCACGAGGTCGGTTCCAGCGCGGGGCGCATCTACGAGACGATGGTCGCCTTCTTCGAAGATGATAGCTGGTCCTTTCACGCCATGGAAGGCCGCCCCATCCTCTCGATGGCGTTCACCGGCAACAACGGCAACCTTCAGTGCTACGCCCAGGCGCGCGAAGACCAGGAGCAGTTCGTGTTCTATTCCGTGTGCCCGGTGCGCGCCCCGGAACCGAAGCGCCCCGCCATCGCAGAGTTCATCACCCGCGCCAACTATGGCATGATTATCGGCAATTTCGAGATGGATTACAGCGACGGCGAAATCCGCTACAAGTCCAGCATCGATGTCGAAGGCGTGGCGTTCGATAAAGCGCTGATCAAGCAGATGGTTTATGCCAATGTCATCATCATGGATCGCTATATGCCGGGCATCATGCGCGTGATCTATTCAAACGGAGAGCCTGCCGCAGAAATACAGGCCATCGAAAATCCTGAATCGTAACGGCTCAGCCATCGACGTTGCGGCGAAACCGCCCTTCATCCCCCTGGACCCTTCTCCCACTTGAGGAGAGAACGGGGTAAACCGCAGGCCAGAAAGTCCCTTCGCCCCTGCGTGGGAGACGGGAGTCTGGGGTGAGGGGGCAAAGCTACCAAAATCATAGAACGAGGACAAATGCAGCTCACTGACTTTGATTACGAACTGCCAGAGTCGTTCATCGCGCAGCACCCCGCAGACCCGCGCGACTCGTCCAGACTGATGGTGCTCGACCGTGCCAGCGGCACGCTGGAGCACCGCATCTTCCGTGAGATTACCGCCTACCTGCGCCCTGGCGACGTGCTCGTCCTCAACAGCACGCGCGTGATCCCGGCGCGCCTGCCCGCGCTCAAAGCCAGCGGCGGCGCGGCAGAAGTGCTGCTGCTGCGCCAAACGGACTCCACGCGCTGGCGGGCGTTGGTGGGCGGCAAGCGCATCAGCACCGGCGTAACGCTCACGTTTCCCGGCGCAGCGCTCACCGCCACCGTCATCGCCGAGCTGGAAGACTCCGAGCGCGAACTCGAATTCAGCGCGCCGCTCACGGCAGAGGTGCTGGCGCAGATCGGGCAAACGCCGCTGCCGCCCTACATCCACGCGCCGCTGGCGGACCCCGAACGCTACCAGACGGTGTATGGCCGCGCAGAAGGCTCTGCCGCCGCCCCCACCGCCGGGCTGCACTTCACGCCTGAACTGCTCATCGCCGTGCGCGACATGGGCGTAAAACTGGCCTACTGCACGCTGCACATCGGCCTGGACACGTTCCAGCCCGTGCGCGCAGAAAACATCACAGCGCACAAGATCCACAGCGAACGCGCCGTGCTCAATGGCGATAACGCCCGCATCATCAACGAGACCCGGCTGGCCGGTGGGCGCGTGATCGCCGTCGGCACCACCAGCGCGCGCACGCTGGAAACCGCCGCCATCCTCAGCGCGGGCGGCGATCCCTGCGACCCGGCGGCGCTGGGCGAAATGTGCGCCTGGCGTCCGGTGATCGCGTTTGATGCCGATACAAGCCTGTTTATCTATCCCGGTTACCGCTGGCGCGTGGTAGACGCGATGATTACCAACTTCCACCTGCCGAAGTCCAGCCTGCTGATGATGCTCAGCAGTTTCGCCGGGCGCGACCGGATGCTGCACGCCTACGAGACGGCGAAGGCGCATCAGTACCGGTTCTTCTCGTTTGGAGACGCGATGCTGGTGGTCTGACCACAGGCCGCGGTGCCATTGATCGGACTGCGTTCGGCCAATTGGCCTGCTACACCAACAGGATGCGCATGATGGGGTGCAGGGGGCTTCGCTCCCTGCCAGGGTCATAGGGGCAGCGCCCCGATACACGCCGCGCGCTAACCCTGCACATTCATCTTGTCTTATTACTGGCCGACCTGCTGAAGCGGGGTGTGCGCCACACGCGCCACGATCACCTGAGCCAGGCTGCGCGGGCACGGTTCCTGCGCCAGCGTCACCGTGTAGCCGTGATGGGCAAAGCGCCGCCGCACATCGTCCCACAGCGCCTGCTGCACGTCCGGCACGGTGGAGCGCTGCCCGGTGATCCGAAAGAGAAAATCCAGCAGGCGCGTGACCACACCGCCGCCCGTGAACGTGCCGTTGATGACCACGACGAGCAGGCCATCCGGGCGCAGCACCCGGCGGATTTCGCGCAGCGTCTCTGCCTGGAAGATGAAATCGGTGGGAAAGGTACACACGACAGCCGCGAAGCCGTGATCCGGGAACGGCAGGCGCTGGCTGCGTGCCCGGCTCAACCGCGCCGCCCTGCCATCGCGGCGCAGTTTACCTTGTGCGATGCGCCCCATCGAGCGCGAGAGATCCACCCCCACGCTGCGATACCGCGCCGCCGCCAGGTCGCGCTGTAGGTTGCCCGTCCCATGGGCGATTTCCAGCACCAGCGCGCCGTCCGGCAGCGACTGCGGCGCGGGCAGATGCTTCAGCGCGGCACGCTGCCAGCAGCGCCACGCCCCCAGGCTGACCACCACGCTGACAAAATCATACGTCCAGGCCAGTTCGTTATACAGCAGGCGAAAGCCGAAGCGTACCAACCGCCACCACAGGTTGTACAGCGCGCGCATTGGTCAGCGCCCCAGCGCGCGCAGGATGACCTCTGGCGCGTCTGTGATGAGGCCATCGACGCCGTAATCGCGCAGGGTTTGGGCGCGCGCTGCATCATTGACCGTCCAGGCATTAACGAGGCCACCGCGCTCCTTAATGCGCAGCATCAGCGCGCCCTCAATCATGCTGTGGTGTGGGTGGTGCGCGTCGTGGGTCAGGCCCAGCGTAAACGGGGACGTGTAGCGCGCGGTGTTCGGCTCAAACAGAAACCCGATGGGCACCTGCGGCAGCAGGCGGCGAAACCGGCGCAGCGTGAACGGGTTGAACGAAGACACGATGACGTGTGACTGCATGGCGTGGCGCGCGATGCAGTCCGCCACCGTCCACTCCGCGCCATACGCTTTAATCTCGATGTTGATCTGCTGAAAGCGCGTGCCCACCGCATCGAAGACTTCATCCAGCGTGGGGATGGGCGCGCCGCCTGCGTCCAGGCGCTTAAGCTGCGCCAGCGTGTGCGCCGCCACCCGCCCGCTGCCGTCCGTGAGCGTGTTAAGCGTGGCGTCGTGGATCACCACCGGATAGCGATCTGCCGACAGGTGGACATCAAGCTCGATTCCGTCTGCCCCCAGTTCCGCCGCGATCCGAAAAGCGGGCAGGGTATTCTGGGGCGCGTGCGCGCTGGCACCGCGATGCGCAAAGACGAGGGGACGTGTGGCAGCGTTTGTCACGAGAAGACCTTTCGTTGAGTCCAGGTGACGGTATTTGACCACGAAGCCGTGGGCGTTGCAACCGTGAGGTGACGCCTGCGGTTTTCGCAAGACCGCACGCCCTGCCCCATAATCCGGCTGCATTCCTCACCACACCCCGCCTTGTATCGCCCTGTGCTTCACGCTACAATGCATGGCTTACGACCAGCTTGAAAGGTAAATTGAAATGCGCATACTGATCCTGGGCGGCACGCGCTTCTTGGGGCGCGGGCTGGTGGATGCCGCGCTGGAGCGTAATCACAGCGTGACCCTGTTTCATCGCGGCAAAACCAACCCGGATGTTTATCCTGAGCTGGAACACCTGCACGGTGACCGTGACACTGACCTGGACGCCCTGCGCGGTAAGACCTGGGATGTGGTCATCGATACCAGCGGCTATATCCCGCGCCACGTCCGCCAGTCTGCCGCGCTGCTGGCGGATGTCGTGCAGCGCTACATCTTTATTTCCACCATCTCGGTCTACAGCGACCTGTCGCACCCCGGCACGCACGAAGCCTCGCCGCTGCGCACGCTGTCTGATCCCAGCGTGGAGACGGTGACCGGCGAAACCTACGGCGGGCTGAAAGTGCTGTGCGAGCAGGCCGCCGAAGACGCCATGCCGGGGCGCACGCTGAACGTCCGCTCCGGGTTAATCGTCGGCCCGAACGACCCCACCGACCGCTTCACGTACTGGGTGGTGAAGGCCGCCCGCCAGCAGCACATGATCGCCCCGGAATCGCCACAGTACGCGATGCAGTTCATCGATGTGCGCGATATCGCCGAATGGTGTGTGCTGATGGCGGAACTGAAGCAGACCGGCACCTATAACGTGACCGGCAGGCAGACGCCGCTCAGTGAGGTGATCGGCACCGCCGCCGCCATCAGCGGCAATAACCCGGTGGTACACTGGCTGGACGCGCCCTATCTGCTGGCACAGGGCATTCAGCCCTGGTCTGACCTGCCGCTGTGGATGCCCAGCACAGACCCGGAAATGGCAGGCACACACCAGATCCGCATCGACCCGGCGCTGGCACACGGGCTGACCTTCCGCCCCCTGCATGTCACCGTGACCGATACGCTGGCCTGGCGCGACGACTCGCCGCTTTCGACCGGGCTTGCGCCCGAACGTGAGGCCGAAATCCTGAAAACGCGCTACTAAGCACGCCGACGGCGGGCGCGGCCTGCCGCGCCCCAACGGCGTAATCGCCCCATCGAAATTGACGGTCCGGGTTGTG
>CAZQIJ010000340.1:0-5174 GCA_964592955.1 uncultured Anaerolineaceae bacterium | reverse complement strand
GCCGTGTGGGTACCGCGCAGATGTATGACCTGCTGATGAAAATCTCGTGCGGCGAAGCCACCCTGGATGACCTGGCGCTGCTGGAAGAACTGTGCGACATGGTGAAATCGACAAGCCTGTGCGGTTTAGGGCAAGCCGCGCCCAATCCTGTCGTCAGTACGCTGCGCTACTTCCGCGACGAATATCTGGCACACATCGTTGACCATGTGTGCCCTGCCGGGGTATGCAAAATCCACCAGAACGTGCAGCAAACGGAGGCCGCCCGATGAGCAAAGTCGTTACCCTGAAGATCGATAATCGAGACATCAGCGCGCACGATGACCAGACGCTTATGGATGTCACCAGCGAAAACGGCATCGTCCTGCCTGCCCTGTGCCACATCGACGGTCTGGCAGACGTTGGCGCGTGCCGCCTCTGCCTGGTCGAAGTCAAAGGCTACAACAAACTGCTGCCCGCCTGCACCACGATGGTTCAGGAGGGTATGGAAGTGTATACCCAAACCGAACGCCTGCTCGCTTACCGGCGTATGGTCATCGAAATGCTGTTTTCGGAAAACAATCATGTCTGCGCGGTGTGCGTTTCTAACGGGCACTGCGAACTGCAGGCGCTGGCGATGGGGCTTGGTGTGGATCACATCCGCCTGGCGTACCGTTATCCCCGCCATGAAGTGGACGCGACGCACGAACGCTTCGCCATCGACCACAACCGCTGCATCCTGTGCACACGTTGTGTGCGCGTGTGCGATGAGCTGGAAGGTGCTCACACCTGGGACATCATGGGGCGCGGCGTCTCCTCAACCCTGATTTCTGACCTATCGACACCCTGGGGCGAGTCTTCCACATGCACAAGCTGCGGCAAATGTGTGCAGGTGTGCCCCACCGGCGCGCTGTTTGCCAAAGGGCGCGCAGTGGCCGAAATGACGCGCCGCCGCGAGTTCCTACCGTACCTGAGGTTAATGAGAGGCAATGGCAGTCATGATTAAACTCGCTACCGTGTGGCTGGACGGCTGTTCCGGCTGTCATATGTCGTTCCTGGATCTCGATGAGCGTTTGCTGACGCTGCTAAGCGACCATGCCGAACTGGTTTATAGCCCCCTGGTGGATCATAAGCTATTCCCAGATAACGTGGATGTCACCCTCATTGAAGGCGCGGTGAGCAGCGAAGAAGATCTGCATAAGATCCGGCACGTGCGCGAGCACACGCGACTCCTGGTTTCACTGGGCGACTGCGCCGTGACCTCCAACGTGCCGTCAATGCGCAATCCGTTGGGCGTGGATAAACTGATGAAGCGCGCGTACCTGGATGACAGCCTGAATTCACCTCAGATCCCGGCGCAGGTGGTACCGAAGCTGCTGAGCGCGGCGCGTCCGGTTCACAGCGTGGTGAAGGTGGATGTTTTCGTGCCGGGGTGCCCACCGTCTGCAGATACTATTTTCTTCGTATTGTCAGAACTGCTGGAAGGGCGTGTGCCCGATCTCAGCGGCAAAACCCGGTTTGGAGCGTGAACCTATGCCTCAACAGATAGTCATTGATCCGGTCACACGCATCGAAGGTCACGCCAAGATCACCCTGCAGCTTGACGACAGCGGCAAGGTCACGGATGCGCACTTCCACGTCACGCAGGTGCGCGGATTCGAGAAGTTTGCGGAGGGGCGTCCGTTCCACGAGATGCCGTCGCTGATGGCGCGCATCTGCGGTATCTGCCCGGTCAGCCATCTGATCGCAGCGGCCAAAGCCTGCGATGAACTGATGGCTGTGGAAATCCCAGAGACGGCCACCAAGCTGCGGCGCATTCTCAACCTGGCGCAGATTGCACAGTCACACGCGCTCAGCTTCTTCTACCTCTCCTCACCGGATTTCCTGTTCGGGATGGACGGCGATCCTGCCGAGCGCAACATCGTGGGTGTGATGAAAGCCAACCCACAGCTTGCGCGTGACGGCGTCAAACTGCGGCAAACAGGGCAGCAGATCATCGAAATCCTGGGCGGCAAGCGTATCCATCCGGGTTGGGTGGTGCCGGGGGGTGTAACCGAACCTTTGTCCACCGAAAAGCGCGACCGCATGCTGCAGATGATGCCGGAAGCCATCAGCATCGCCCGCCGCACCCTGACCTGGTTCAGGGCGCTGCTGAACGATTACGAGGCAGAGATTGCGGCCTTCGCCAACTTCCCCACGATGTTCCTGGGGCTGGTCAACACGCACAATACGCTGGAGATGTATGACGGTAACGTGCGCCTGATCACAGCCAACAGCCACCGCATCGCAGACTTTGCGCCGAAGGATTACGCGTCATTCATTAACGAATCCGTCGAATCGCACAGCTATCTTAAGTCGCCCTACTACAAACCCCTGGGCTACCCGTCCGGCCTGTACCGTGTGGGGCCATTGGCGCGCCTCAACCTCATCGAGCGTCCCGGCACGCCCTATGCCGACGAAGCATTCCAGTTCTTTCGCGATCTGGATCGCAGCAGTTCGTTTCACTACCATTTCGCGCGGCTCGTCGAAATCCTGTACTGCTTTGAGGAAATCGAAGGGCTGCTGTATTCGCCAGATATCCTCAGCAAGCAGGTGCGCGCCTTTGCTGCCCCGAATCGTCAGGAAGGTGTGGGCATCAGCGAAGCCCCGCGCGGCACCCTGATCCACCACTACAGGATCGACGACAACGGCCTCATCAAATGGGCGAATCTTGTCATCGCTACCGGGCACAACAACCTGGCAATGGATCGCGGCGTGCTTCAGGTCGCGCAGGCTTTCGTTAAGGGGGCGAAGCTGCATGAAGGGATGCTGAACCGCGTCGAGGCAGTGATCCGCGCGTTTGACCCATGCCTGAGCTGTTCCACACACGCGGCTGGCAGTATGCCCATGCAGGTGGAGCTGATCGGGCCGGACGGCGCACTCGTGGACGCCATCGCGCGCTGAAAGGGTTCTGATGCAGTTGGTGATTGGCTATGGCAATACGCTGCGTTCAGATGACGGAATTGGGCCTGCGGTTGCGGCGCTGCTGCCGCCGCAGCCTGACCTCGAAGTGATCACGTGTCACCAACTGCTGCCGGAGCACGCCGCCGCCATCGCGCAGGCTCAACGTGTGGTCTTTATTGACGCCGCTGTCGGCACTACGCCGGGCGCAGTCGCCATACGGTGGGTGGAGCCTGAACCAGACGGCCAGGCACTCACCCACCACGTGACGCCGTCGGCGCTGCTGGCTGCCTCCCGTGATCTGTATGGTTATGCTCCACGTGCTGCGCTGGTCACGGTTTGCGGAAATGCTTTTGCGTTCGGCGAGCAGTTCTCAGACCCGGTGCGCAGTGCGATCCCTGAGGCGCTGCGCGTGGTTGCAGCGGCGTTCCGCGATTAAGTACAAGAACAGGTTCGATCTGAAAGGCGACAGAGGCGCTGCCCCTATGCCCCAGGCAGGGAGCAATACCCCCTGCATCCCGTCACTCTCAGCGTGGTGCTGTACGAGCTGCGCCGCTTAGCCCACAGGGTGAAAATGCGGCAGCACATCGTGTGCCAGTGCCTCGACGCCGTCCATGTCGTCCAGATCCAGCCATTGCAGCATAAAGCGCTGAATCCCTGCTTCGCTCCAGCGTCCGATCTGATCCACAACCTGTGAACCTGTACCCACAATCAACCCGCGCGCGATCATGTCATCGGCTGTACTGCCGCCCAGTTTCGCCACAAGCGCAGCTTCGTCCCTGGCATAAACGACACGGGTCATCAGCGAGAGTTTCAGGCTTTCCGGGCTGCGCCCTTCGCGCGCCAGCATCTCATTGACCTGGGCGCGCCGCTCGCGGAACTCATCCAGCGGGATAAAAACCGCGTTCCATTCATCTGCATATTTGGCGACCAGCGGCAGTGTGCGCTTTGGTCCTTTGCCGCCGATCAGGATCGGCGGGCCAGCTTTGCGCTGTGGGCGCGGCAGCAGCACGGCGTCTTCCAGGGTGTAATACTGGCCGGTGTACGTCACTGGGCTGTCACTGGTCAGCAGCAGGTGGGTTAACGCAAGTGCCTCTTCAAAGCGGTCAAAGCGCGTGGGAAAGTCGTAAAACGGGATGCCGAATTTCCTGTGCTCACGTTCCTGCCAGCCTGCCCCCATGCCCAGAACCAACCGACCGCCGCTCAGGTCATCAACCGCCGCCGCGTAGCGCGCAGTCATCGCCGGATGCCGGAAAGTGACGGGGGTCACCAGCGGGCCAAATTCGAGACGTGTGGTGTGGCTGGCGGCGTAAGTGAGCGAAGTCCACAGTTCGAGCGAATCCAGGTCATCACCGCTCGCGTTCGTGAAATGGTCAGAGCGAAACACACACTGGTAACCTGCGTCTTCTGCCGTCCGCAGGACCCGTATCCAATGCTCCCAGTTCAGCCCATTCTGACCTTCGATCATCAGCCCGATTTGTGTCATCTGTGCCACCCTTCGCATACTTCAAAACGACGCCTGGTATTGTTACCCGCTGGGGGGGGTTTGGCAACAAAAAAGGGGCGCGAAGCCCCCGTTGTGAATGTTCGTCGTGATGCGTGCGTGATTATGGCGCAGGTGTGGCGCTGGCGGTCACACCTGTGGCACCCTGCAAATCGGCAGGGGTTTCGTGGATTGTGACATCCTGCTGCAACCAGCGCACAATCATGACCCAGGTACGCCCCGGCTTGAGCTTGAGGGGTTCTGAATTCGGCTGGCGTAATTCCAACGCACTGCCCATTTCGAGGCTGCGGCGTGTCCAGTAACCCTGGTAGTAGACGCCATCGCGGGCGACCAATGCAACCTGGTTGTACGGTTCGGCGTCGTTGTGCCAAAGCGCAATTTCGACAGAAGCGCTGGCGCTTTCCGGCTCAAACAAGTCTGGACGCTCGTTATGCGGCACCTGGATGATGACGAGGTTATCTGCCCACAACTGCTCGCCATCCGCCGCGTCAAGATGCGGCACACCGTCTGTGTAGCGCACATAGCGCCTCGCAAAGGCATCGTACTGCCAGTAGGCATTGCCTTCACCATACCAGTCCACCTCAAAATCGGTGGCAGGAATGCCATCCGGCAGTGGCTGTTCGCTGAAGCTGAACCCCTTCGCGCGGAAAGGCTGGTTAACACCGCGGCGATTCGCTTTTTCCCACAGCACATTGGTATCCAGATACAGGGTGTGTTCCATGGGCAGCCCGTCCTGCGGGAAACGGCAGAAACC
>CAZQIJ010000339.1:0-5187 GCA_964592955.1 uncultured Anaerolineaceae bacterium | reverse complement strand
ATTTCACTGGATGGCGAAATCCTCAACAGCTATGAAACCGCCGACTGGGTATGGAGCGAAGTTGTCATCGTTGATGATACGCTGTATGCCACAGACCTGGGCGGGTGGGTTTATGCGCTGAAATTCGAGGATGGGTTCAGTGAAGTGTGGCGGGTGCAGAATACAGGCACCGGAATTCGCCCTGCCCCCCTGGTGACAGCAGATGTGGTGGTGGTGGCAGCACGCGATGGACGGCTGAACTGGCTGAACCGCACAGACGGAGCACTGCTCCATGATGTTGAGGTGCAGGCAGAAATCCTATCCGATATACTCTTGATCGAACCTGGCGACGGCCTGGATATTCCCGAAGCGCTGGTGATCATCAGCACAACCGCAACCGACCGAGTTCTGGTGGCGTTTACCCTGGATGATGCCGTGCGCCAGTGGACCTATGGAAGATAGGAGCCGCAAAAACGATGTGGGACTTAATTATCGATCCGATGGTCACGGTGCTTACAGGGCTGTATGCCCTGTTCAATAATGACATCGTGCTGGCCATTGCGGTCTTCACGGTCATTATCCGCCTGCTGACATCGCCGCTGATGATTCAGCAGCAGCAATCCGCAGCCAAGATGCAGGAAATGCAACCGCGCCTGAAGAAGCTGCAGGAAAAGTATAAGAATGACCGCGAAAAACTCTCCCAGGCACAAATGGATCTCTACCGCGAATATGGGGTGAATCCGCTGGGCGGGTGTTTGCCGCTGCTGATCCAACTGCCCATTCTGCTGGGGTTATACCAGGCGATCATTCACGCTTTGGGTGCCACCCCCTACCAGTTGATTGACCTTTCCGGGCGGCTGCTGCTGCCCGGCCTGGAAAGCCTGGTGCCGCTGAACAAATACTGGCTGGGTGTGGATTTAACGCAGTCCCCCACCGTCAACATGTCCATCACGCCGCTGGTGCTGGCGCTGCCAGTGCTGGTGATGGTGACGACCTGGCTTCAGAGCAAGCTTACGCTCCCGCCCGCCCCACCGCCTTCGGAGGATGGCCAACCGAACCCGGCAGCCTCGATGACGCAGTCCATGACGACGGTGATGCCGCTGATGTTCGGCTTCTTCGCGTTGTCGTTCTCGGTGGGGATCTCGGTGTATTTCATCGTGTCGAACCTGGTAGGTATCGCGCAGTATACAGCGATGGGCAAAGCGCGCTGGTATGCCCTGCTTGGCCGTCCAGAGCCAGAAAAGCCTAAGGTCAACGTCATCATGGATGATGATGAGGACGATGAGGACGATTACCCCTCGCAGAACGGGTCCGCTGCATCGCGCCAGGTGCTAACAGCAGCAGTGGGTACGGCAAAGAAAACGAGTATGCCTAAGCAGAAGGCGCGCACCAAAGCAAGAAAACGTAAATAGCCCACGGCACCTGCCTGGCAGATCGTTTGATGAGGGACACAGTTTGCGTCCCTCGTTGTACATCTGTGGCCGTTCGCGCACTGTAACGGGTTCGCGTATAGTACACAGGTGAGCAGCGAAGATGCGTGCCAGGCTGCCGTTTTTTGAGGAAAGAATTAGCATGGACGAGAGACAATCAATCGAAATGACCGGCGACAGCATCGATGACGCTGTGCAGAAAGGACTGGCAGCGCTGGGGGCAAGCCCCTTCGATGTGATCGTGGAAGTGCTGGATGAACCGAGCCGGGGCGTCTTTGGCATAGGGGCACGCCCGGCGCGGGTGCGGCTGCAACGCTTACGCCCGATAACGCCGCCACCACCTCCAAAAGAGGAAGTACGGACATCCGCAGTGGTAGACACCCCCAAAGAGACGAAAAAAGAAACCCGGCCAGCGCCCCCCCCCAAAGCGCAGCCCTCGAAATCGTCATCGCGCAGCGCAGAGCGTGACCCTGGGCCAGCGTCTGGCAAAACATCGCAGCGGTCGCGCACGGGCCAACCGGGCCGCGGCCAACAGCGCGAAGACTTCGGCGGCGGACGGTCACACAGTGACGACGATGCAGCCTACTCTGAAGAACTGGATTATGTGGCGCTCGCGGGGGCTCTTAGCGATGAAGAAATCGGGGAAGACGGCCAGGCCGCGCGCGACACGCTGGCGGAACTGCTGCAGCACATGGATGTACGTGCAACAGTGACGATCTCGCGCAGTGAATCGACGCGCACCGGTGAAGAAGAACACTGGCTGCTGAATGTGACCGGCAGTCGCACGGACTCGCTGATCGGACGTAAGGGCGAAACGCTGGCGGCGCTGCAATACATCACGCGGCTGGTCGTCAGCAAGCGCATTCAGCGGCGCGCCAATGTGGTGGTGGACGTTGATAGTTACAAGTCCCGGCGGTCGCAGCGGCTGCGCGAGCTGGCGATGCGCATGGCAGACCAGGCAGTGGAGCAGGCGCGCACGGTGGTGCTGGAGCCGATGCCGCCGCACGAACGGCGGATGATCCACATGGCGCTGCGGCACCGCACGGATGTTTCGACCAAAAGCACAGGGGAAGGCGACCTGCGCAAAGTGACAATCATCCCCAGCGCCGACGCGTAGCCGGATTGTGCAGCCCGGACGGGCGATCTCGCCTCGCAGCCACAGATCGCCCGGTAACATTCGCCACTCCCCACCTGGTCACCTCCCCGCCGATTTCGCAGCCTGCCGACGGAACACAGACTATGCGCAGCCCAACGCTGGCCCGCATCGGCAGCAGCGGGCAATTGCACCAGACGGCCCTCAAAGCGCCAGTTGCCCGGATGGGGTTAACGGTCTGCTAAAACCCTACGCGAAACCCCCAGACGGTGTTATCCTCGTCACCTGGCAGTCAAATATTTTTTGGAAAAGGTTTCGATGGTTGACCGCATTCTCTATAATGGCAGGATTATCACACTGGACACGCTCCAACCCCGCGCCGAGGCGCTGGGGATCAGTGGTGGTCGCATCGTGGCAGTGGGAGAAGACGAAGACATTCTGTCGCTCGCCACTGACGGCACCGTCCGCGAAAATCTGGGCGGGAAGACGGTAATCCCCGGCATGACGGATGCCCATATTCACTGGCTGTGGACAGCGCGCACGCTCCATGAAGTTGATGTGTTTGAAGTGCCCACGCGCGAGATGGCGGTGCAGCGCGTGGCCGAACGGGTGGCCACGACACCACCGGGTGAGTGGATTGTGGGCCAGGGCTGGACGCAGGATAACTGGCCAGACAAAGCGTTTCCGAGCGCTGGAGATTTGGACGTGGTCGCGCCGGATCACCCTGTATATCTGCGTGCCAAGAGCGCGCACGCCTTCTGGGTCAACAGCCGCGCGCTGGCGCTGTGTGGTATCGGCGCGAATACGCCGGATCCCGCGGGCGGGGTGATCGGACGCGATGAACACGGCAACCCGAACGGGCTGCTGTTTGAAATGGCCAGCAGGCTCATCACCCAGCACATTCCGCCGATGCCTGTAGACCGGGTGGCCGATCTGATGCAGGAAGCGCAGAAACTGGCGCTGGCGTGTGGCCTGACCGGGATTCACGATTTCGATGGTCCAGACAGCCTGCGGGCGCTGCAGGTGGTGCGCGAACGCGGCGCACTGGCGCTGCGGGTGGTTAAGAACATCAACAAGGAATGGATTCAGCACGCGCAGGAACTGGGCATACGATGGGGTTTCGGAGACGCCTGGATTCGCATCGGCGCGCTGAAGATGTTCGCGGATGGTGCCCTGGGGCCGCGCACGGCCTGGATGATTGATCCGTATGAGGGTGAACCGGAGAACCGGGGGGTGTGCGTGGTAAGCCCTGAAGAACTGCTGCACACTGCCAGCGCCGCCAGCGCTGCCGGGATTCCCTCCACCATCCACGCGATTGGCGATCGTGCCGTGCGCGAGGTGCTGAACGTTTTTGCAACCCTCAGGCAGCAGGAAGCAGCACGCGGCGAAACGCCACATCAGCGCCGCCACCGCATCGAACATGTACAGCTTATCCACCCGGATGACGTTCATCGCCTGGCTGAACTGCACCTGATCGCGTCCATGCAGCCCAGCCACGCGACAAGCGACCATAGAATGGCAGATGCCTATTGGGGCGAACGCTCGCGGCTGGCATATAATGCACGCATACAGATCGACCAGGGCGTGGTCATGGCGTTCGGGTCAGATTCGCCGGTAGAGCCGTTTGAACCGCTGGAAGGTATCCACGCGGCTGTAACCCGCCGCCGTCCAGATGGCAGCCCTGGTGAAAACGGCTGGTACCCTGAACTGCGGCTGACGGTTGATGAAGCCCTGCGCGGCTATACGGTGGGCGCGGCCTATGCAGCGGGCATGGAGCGCCAACTCGGCAAACTGGCACCGGGCTTTCTGGCAGATCTGGTTGTGCTGGATCATGACCTGTTCACGGTCGCCCCAGAGCAGATCCGTGAGATTCTGGTGCTGGCGACGATGGTGGATGGCATATGGCGGTTTGGCGGCATCTGAGGGGGAATGCGCTATAATTCTAGCCTCGCCAACGATGAGGTGTTCTACGAGGAAAAACTGATGACAGAACAAGCACAGCGTCCGGGAATGCAGGTGGGGCCAGTGGAGCATCATGTGCAGCATAGCATGCTGACGGTGGGTGTGCCCGCGCCAGACTTTGAACTTATCGCCACCAACATGGCGGTCAGGCGGCTGGCAGACTATGACGGCAAGGTGAAGGTGTTGAGCGTTGTCCCTTCGGTAGACACGCGTGTTTGCTCTGCGCAGACGCGCCGTTTTAACCAGGAAGCGGCTACGCTGGGAGAAAACATCGTCGTGCTTACGATCAGCGCCGATCTGCCGTTTGCGCTACAGCGGTACTGCGGGAATGAGGGGATCACCAACACCGAGACGCTTTCGACCTACCGCGATATGAAATTTGCCGACGATTACGGGGTACACGACACAGACTGGCGCGTTTGCCAGCGCGCGCTGTTCGTGCTGGATGCACAGAACATCATTCAGTATGCGGAATACGTGCCGGTCATTGGCGACGAAGTCAGTTTTGAGACGGGCCTGGACAAAGCGCGCAACCTGGTTGGGCAGTAAGACCGTTCCGGTGCAGGCAAACGGGTAAGGCTGTTCCAGACAAAAAACGCGCCACCGATGTGGGCGGGCGGGGACACTGCCCCGCCCCTGCAAGGGATTGACTGTTTTCTTGGAATAGCCGTAACTACTCAGGCAGGCGGTTGGGGGGGGGGGGGGGGGCCCCCCCCCCCCCCC
>CAZQIJ010000338.1:0-5202 GCA_964592955.1 uncultured Anaerolineaceae bacterium | reverse complement strand
TCTTGCGGTTCGGCGGTATCGAAGAGGTCCAGCAGCATGTTGGTCATGAGGCTGGAGACATAGCGCACGGTGCTGATGGCGCGCCCATAGTTGATGTGGGTGGGGCCTACCACGCCGATTGCCCCGCTGATCTGCCCTGGCACCCCATAGCGGCTGAGCACCATGCTAAGCTGGCTGAGTTCTTCCCATTTGCCCTCTCCCGCAATGACCACCTGCACCCCACCCAGCGGCAATGCCAGAAACTCATCCAGAATCATGTTGAGGAAGGCGCGCTCCTCAAAGATCCGCACCGCCTGCTGTGCCCCTTCGCTGACCGAAAAAGCGCCAATCATCTCGCTGAGGCCCTCACGGTAAATGGTGCGAGACTGGTTGAGCATGGTGTTCTCTACCAGCTCTGCGGCGATCTCCAGCACTTCACGGTCCAGGGTGGGAAGCTGGACGGCTTTCATCAGCATTTCGTTGGCGCTGAGATCCGCGCACAACGTGTTTAACCGGGCTGCGGTCTCTGCCAGGGTGTGCTGGGGTACAGAGTCGCCCAGGGTAAGCATGCGCTGGTGTACCATGCCGCCCTTCATCACCAGCACCATCAACACCAACCGCCCCTGTACCGAGATCAGTTCGAGGTGCTTGAACTGGCCCGTTTCTGGCGTGGGCGATGTTACCAGTGAGGCGGTGTGCACCGTGCGCGCCAGCGACTTGGCCGCATAGCGCATCCACTGCTCTGTAACGGTGGGTAAACTTCTGAACTTGTGCGCAATCGTCTGCTGCTCACTTAACGTTAACGCACTGCTGTCCAGCATCTGGCGGACAATATAGCGGTAGCCGTTTTCTGTGGGGATGCGCCCGGCGCTGGTGTGAGGCGCGGTGATGTACCCCAGCTCTTCCAGCACCGCCATTTCGTTGCGCACGGTTGCCGAACTGTACGAAAGCTGGTAATATTCCACAAGATGTTTTGAGCTGATCGGTTCCGGCTGCTGTGTATAAGCACGCACGATCAGCGCCAGAATCTCTTCCTGACGGCGGGTAAGTTCTGGCAGTGGAGATGCGTCAATAGTCATATCAAGCAACCGATTAAGCCAACCATTTCGCAGTGTTAGCTGCGATGATAGCATAAGCGCAGACGCACGTAAACTAAGGGCAACCTAAGGAGAAACTGGCCGTGAACGAGAAAATCATCGAAATTACCACAACGAGCTTCCAGAAAGACGTTATCGAGAACGATAAGCCCGTTTTGATCGATTTCTGGGCGGAATGGTGCAGCCCCTGCAAAATGATTGCGCCGATTGTTGACCAGCTTGCAGACGAATACAGCGAAAAGATCGTGGTCGGCAAAGTTGACGCGGATGTGAACCAGGATGTGCTGATGCGCTATGGCATCATGGGTATCCCCACGCTCATTCTGTTCAAAGGTGGCGAACCTGTGGTGCGCATCACCGGCTTCCAGCCCAAAGAGAAAATTGTGAGCAAGCTTCAGGCTCACCTGAGCTAAGCAGCGGCATTCGGTCACTGCTGAGGGGGACGCCGCTTAAGGCGTCCTTTTTCAGTTAAGGAAGAAACGATTCAGAACTGACGCCATTGTCGTAGCGTTTCGCGCGCGGTTTTCGCATCCATCCTGCCAACGCTAAGACGGTTTTCCATGCGCCTGAAGTATCAGGCGCAGTCACGGTTTGTCTTTCCAGCGCAGCCGGTGCAGATTTTCGGACGAAACGATTTTGTTGTGATACTTGGTGAAGAAGGCCCGGTTCTGGTCAGGATTAACACGCAGTCGCCAGCGATCCGTAGACACCTCGCGCAGGATGGAGTGGCAAGCGGTACAGCGCACCGCATGGCGCACAGAGTGGCTGATCCCCAGTGTCCGCTTTGACCGCTGCTCCACGTTCAACCCGGCATCGCCGCACACCGGGCAGCGCTCCAGAATGAACCCATTCTGAAAGCGCCGGGTACGCTTCGCCCCCTGCATCAGCAATCCCCCGTAAACCAATCCAGACCCGACCACGCCTATCGTCACCGCCAGCGCAAACGGCACCGCAGCCATCATCTCGGCAGAAGACACGGGCGTGATCGTGGCGGATTCGGCTGAACCGGTCGCGGTGGTCAGGTTCAGCATCGCCACCCTGGTGGGCACAGGGGTAACGGAGCTTTGGGGCGCAGCCGTACTCTGCGGGCTTTCTGTGGGCTGCACAGTGGCAGAGACAGCCGGCACGGGAGGCAGGCCAGATTCACGGGTGCTGGAAAGCAGCGGCGCGCGCGTATGGGTGGGCGATACGGGCAGCAGCCAGGGGGTGACGGTGGACGTAATGGGCAGCAGCCAGGGAGTGACGGTGGGCGACGGCAGGCCGGTGACCGATGGGGCAAGCGTTGGCGAGGGGAACGCGGTCACGGTGGGAGCAAATGCGACCACAGCCCCGGCAGAGAAGATTCGCGCGCCATCGAGCGACACAGGAAGCTGTGCCGTCGTGGGGATGTCGCCAAACACCACGCCACAGGCTGCGCGCACGCCCGGTTCCAGCGGGCTGTAGGTGGTGACATAAGCGGCCACTTCGGGAAACGCCTGCCACTCGTAGGGCGAGAACAGCGCAACCGCGACCGTGCGGTTCTGGGGCAGCGCGTTGACGAGCGCCTGCTGTTCCGGGCTGGTATTGGCATTCTCGGTGAAAACGATGACAGTTTCGGCCTGGGCTGCCGCTGTCACGGCGGTTCTGATCTCATCTGCCAGCGGGTTGGCGGAAAGCCCAACCCAGTTAATGGCCGCGTGCAGGGGTTCGCAGGCGCGGCGAATACCGGGACGTGTGCCGGGATAGATGAGGGTGACGCGCTTGTCGTCTGGCACCGGCAAAAGGTCAGAGTCGTCGTAGGCGATGGTGACGCCAGCCCGGAAGACCTCTTCCACGAGGGCAGCATGTGCGGCGAGGTCGATGCGGGTACTGGCAGAGTCTGCGTCCAGCGTCTGCCAGTCAAGCACGCCGTAGCGCGCTTTGGCGCTTAGGATGCGCCGCACAGAGTCATCGATGCGCGCTTCGGTGAGTGTGCCAGTACGCACGGCATCCACCACGGCCTGCATCGCCTCTGCCTGAACGTTTGGGGTGAGATGCGCGCCAAAGGCGATCATATCGTTGCCAGCCTGAATCGCCATGATGGCCGCCTCGCTGTAGCTGTAGCGCGTGTCGATGGCGTCCATTTCGAGCGCGTCAGTCATAATCAGCCCACGAAACGCCATTTCGCTGCGCAGCAGCCCGGTGATGACATTGGGCGACAGCGAGGCCGGCATCTCGCCAGCGGGATCCAGCGCCGGAAACCAGATGTGTGCCGTCATCATCGTTTCTACGCCCGCCGCCACCGTCCAGCGAAACGGCGCAAGCTCGATGTCCGTCAGTTCTTCGCGGGTGTGGTTGACGACAGGCAGCGAGGTGTGCGAATCTGTGGACGTATCGCCATGACCGGGAAAGTGTTTGGCGGTGGCCAGCACGCCGCCTGCCTGCATACCGCGTATCAGGGCGGCCAGCATCTGCCCGGTGCGCTGCGGATCGCTGCCAAAGGAGCGCCGCCCGATCACGGGGTTGCGCAGGTTGGTGTAGAGATCGGCCACAGGCGCGAGGTTCATGTTGATGCCCACTGCGCGCAGTTCGTCGGCCATGGCATCGCCCACGCGGTAGGCCAGCTCCACGCTGCCAGAAGCCGTGAGCACCATAGGCGCGGGCCATTCGGTAAAGCCCTCTTTCAGCCGCGCAATGACACCGCCTTCCTGATCGGTAGCGATGAAAAGCGGCACCCCGCCTGCATCCACCACCGTCTGCTGCCAACTGTTGGTCAGGGTGGTAACGTCACCTGGTGTACCGGCATTGGACACAAACAGCACCACACCGCCCGGCTGCCACTCCCGCAGGAAGTCGCGCCCTGGTACATTCAGCGTGGGGCCATACAGCGCCACCATAAACATCTGTGCCACTTTGCGCTCCAAAGGCATAGACGCCAGCAGCGCGTCTACCCTGGTCTGTCCCCCTTCTGCCTGGCCGCTGTTTTGCCCGGAAGCGGGTGAGACGGCAGACAGCAGCGTTAGCAGAAGCGCGATAAAGCACAGGCGTTGCGAAAATCGTCGAATGGGTTCCAAAAGATGCTCAACTGGTTAAGTGTCCTGCAGTAACCAGTGTACACCGTCTTCGTAGTGATCGGCCACGACCAGTTTCCATTTCCAACGCCCACCCATGGTACGGCTGAGTGGCGTGATGATGGCATTGGCCAGTGTGCCGGTAAAATCTGGTGAGATGACCAGAAGGGACCGTAACGGCGCGGTATTCTGGTATTCGCGGACAAAATCCTGCGCGCCGCGCACAAGCAGGTGTACCGGCGGCACCCCAGACTGGCGAAAATCCACCAGGGTGCGCGGGTTTTGGGGATCAGTCTGATACATCGCCCCAACGGCCTGATAGTACGATGCCACCGCTTCGCGCCCCTTCGTTAACAACGTGAAAACATGGATCCCATTGTCCAGGAGTTCGCAGCGGCAGTGTTCGTCTTCGTAAATTAACACCATTGAGGATTCTCTCGTGCTTATCTGACATAGGCACAATAATAGCTCACACGAGAGGCGTCAGGGAAGAGACATCGTGCCAGATCGACTACAGACCGGGGGTGGGCCACATACGCGCCCACCCCATTACCATTGCGCGAGCTTACATGGACAAGGTGAAACTGCTCATGGCGCGGTTATGCACGTGTTCCGGGGCATCCACAGGGATCATCGGCTCGTAGCACGGCATACCGGGGATGTGTTCCGCATAGGTGATGATGAACTCTGCACGCTGGTCTTCACCCAGAATGCGGTGCAGGCGCACAAGCTGCATGGTTTCTGACCCGGCGGGCAGCGAGTACCCCTGCCCGCCCATAGAGGCCAGCAGCAGATGGAACGCTTTCTGTTCGCGCAGGTCGCTCATGCTGGCGCACATGGCCATGATGTCGAAATCCTCGTCGCCCAGTTTTTCAAGTTCCTGCGTCATATAGGTAAACGCGCCTTCGGCATCGTCGCGGAATTTGTTGAATTCCACAACCAGTATCCGCTTCACCGCCCCCACATCGACAGCGGCGAAGGTGTGAATTTCGAGCGCGGGCGTTCCGCGCAGCGACGATTGAATCACCCCCAGATAGCGAAACTCGTCAGAAACGGTCAGCTCCAGTTGGGGCAGCTCTTCAGAAATGATTGTGTTG